>NZ_JBVHLU010000081.1:0-53474 GCF_055558835.1 Embleya sp. NPDC025285 | reverse complement strand
GCAGGACTACCAGCAGGGGAATCATTGTTTTACCTCCGACCCGCTTGTGCCCCACCCATTCGGGCGCATGCCTGAAAAGATGGCGGTTTACCGGGGTGTTTCCGGGACAGGATTCGGCGCCGTTTCCACCATTCCCACCGTTCCCTCGAAGCCCTTTCGCCGCGGTTTCCCTGTTTCCCTCGCGACTGCCAGGGCCGGAACCAGCGCCCGTCGGGCTCGTCGGGCATGGGTGCGAGTGGGTGGGCGATGGGATCGCGAGCGTGTTCACTCCGAAAGCGGCCGCGCCCATGACGTCGCGCATCGGCCCGGCACGGACCGTGGTCCACGCGTCCTGAGCGTCGGGGTGGGTGTGCGACCGGATCGACGGGGCAGGCGCGGCTCGAACCATTCGAGACGACGGCTCCCGCCGTGGCAATCCGCCTGCGGTGAAGGAGTTCGTCAGGAGTTGAGGAGTTCCCTGTGAGCACCGGCGACAACGTGTGGGGTCACCGTCCCGAGTCCGGCTACACCGCGGGGACGAGCCTGGCCGGATACAAGGTCGAAGCCACCGACGGCCACATCGGCAAGGTCGACAAGCACAACGACGACGTCGACGCGTCCTACCTGGTGGTCGACACGGGTGTGTGGATCTTCGGCAAGCACGTCCTGCTCCCCGCGGGCACGATCGCGAGCATCGACACCGAGAACAAGGTCGTCCACGTCTCGCGCACCAAGGAAGAGATCAAGAACTCCCCCGAGTTCGACAAGGACAAGCACCTCGACGACCACGACCACCGCAGCCGCACCGGCGACTACTACGGCAACACGACACCGGGTACTCCCGGCGCCCCCGGCGCCGGCCCCGCAGGCACGTTGTAGTCCACGCGCAGACCCGACGATGGGTGGCGCTCCCTCGGCAACCAGGCCGGCGGAGCGCCACCGGCGCGAGGGCACACGACGGCAAAATCCCACCATCGTGTGCACGACGGCTTCGCCGATCGGCACTCTTTGATCGTCGCGCGGGTCGAGAGGCGTTCGGCGGCCTGCGTCGTGTTGCGGCCCCGCTTCGAGACAGTGACCGAGGAGGGATCGAGATTCAGGCCCATCCCGCCTCCACACGGTGGAGACCGCCGCCTCCCGGCTGCGCGACCTGGGCGAACGTTCGGCGGTCCCCTTGCTCCCGGCCCGCGACGCCGTCACACCCGGCAGTCACGCCCGAGCGTCGCGCCGCGCCGTCACCGCGGAGCGTGCGGTGGGGCGGGGAAGGTGGCGGAGTGGGTGTCGTGCCGTTCGGGGTCGGCGGACGACGCGTGGTCGGGGGCGGTGGGTCTGCCGTACCAGTCCAGGCAGACGACCAGGGCGTCGTCGTCGGGGACGGGGCGTCCGCGGTGGCCGGTGAGTTCGCGCAGGACCGCGCGAGGCATCTCGGCGGGCGGCAGCAGCCGGGTGGCGCTGATCGACCGGGCCAGCGCACGTTCGCCGTAGGCCTCGCCGGCCGGCGAGGCGACCGCGTGGACGCCGTCGCTGACGAACACGAGACGGTCCCCGGGCCGGACGTGGAATTCCTGCGCCGTGTAGTCGGTCTCCTCGAACATGCCCAGGGGCAGTTGCGCGTCGAAGTCGATCGGGGTCACCGTTCCCTCGCGCAGGAGCAGCAGGCGCGGGGAGCCGGCGTCGACCACCTGGACCCGTCCGGTGGCCAGTTCGAAGTCCAGCAGCAGGACGGACAGGTACGCGTCGCCGCGGTGCTGGGCGTAGACCGCCTGGTCGGCGAGGGCCGCCTGGTCGGCAAGGGGGATGCCGGCGCGTCGGGCGTTGCGCAGGGCGTTGATCGTCAGGCTGCTGAGCAGGGCGGCGTCGATGCCCTCGCCCATGCCGTTGGTCACCGTCAGGACGAGGTGGTCGGCGCCGGCGGACCAGTCGAAGTTGTCGCCGTGGACGGCGTAGGCGGGCTCGAGCTGGGCGCCGATGGCGTATTCGTCGCGGCTGCAGGCTCGCCCGGGCAGGAGTTCCCACTGCATTTCGGCCGCCAGGGTCAGGCGGTCCTTGCGCCGGGCCCGGCGGTAGAGGTCGGTGTCGCGTTCGGCGACGGTCACCGCGTGAGCGAGCATCTCGGCGATGTCGGCGAGTTCGGTGGGGATCGCCGGCGAACAGGCGTCGGTCGGAAGGGTGACGGTGAGGACACCGAGGCGGTCGCCGCGTACGGTCACCGGGAGGTGGACGACCGTGGCTTCCGCGTATTCCTCGCGTGCGGGCTCCTGCGCGCCGAAGACCCGGCCCTGAGGGCTGTTGTCGATGGAGAGGGGTTCGGCGAGGGGTTCGGTGGCGGGCGGGAGCGCGGACACCGGAAGCAGGGCGGTCAGGCTGTAGTCGGCCATCAGCAGCTCGACGGATCCTGCCCGGTAGTGCCGCGTCAGCACGCCGCGGATGGCGTCGAGCAGTCCATGCGGGGGCGCGGCGCGCAACGCGCGCTCGGCTTCCTCGTATGCATTCACAGTATGTCTTCAGCCGTTCTCTGCGGGTGCGGCAAGGAGCACCCTTGTGGCGTGTCTGCGGAACGGCCCGGACCGCCTGTCGGATCAACCGCTTTTATAGCGTCTATTGTGGTGACGGCACGGCCGTCGGACCGACGGCCGTTTCGGGCGTCAGAGTAAGGCGGTGAGCGGGGTTACCTCCTCTCGACACGACCATTCGGACGAGACGGCGCGCGTTGCGACCGCGGCGGCCGAGTTGCTCGAGATGCTGCTGGGGCGCGCGTCCACGGCGCCCGTTTCTCCGTCACAGCTACGCGCGCTGTTCCTGCTGGAGCAGCACGAGGGCATCAACCTGCGCACGTTGGCCGACGGCTTGCGGTCGACGCCCTCCTCGACGAGTCGCCTGTGTGACCGCCTGCAGGCCGTGGGCTTCGTCGAGCGCCTGCCCAGCGCCAACAGCCGTCGTGAACTGCAGTTGCGGCTGAGCGGGCGGGGCTGTGCCTTCCTGGCGGATCTGCGGGCCCGCCGCGAGCGGGAACTGGCGGTCGTCACGGCGCGCATGTCGGGCGAATCGCGGGCGATGTTGCTGAAGGGGCTCGAATCCCTGCGCAACGCCGCCGTTCCTGTCATGGACGAGGCGGCGGACAACCCATCGCTCGCCCGGCGAGCGCGAACCGCCTGAGGCGACCGACCACCTCGCGCGGCCTGCGCGACGTGCCCCCTCCACCGTGTGCGGGGAGTGCCGAGCACGTCGGGCGCACACGTCCCGACCGGATGCCGGCCGATGCCGATCTCCCATGACGACCCCCCTCCGTCGGACGAGCGAGCAATGACGCCCGGCCGCAGGCAAACGGCTCGGACGACGACATCAATGTCATTCCCTGACGTCGACGGCTGTGCCCTGCCCCCCGGCGTCCCGACGCGAAGCGTATCGAATTATTGATCGATGACAAATGTTGCGGGTGGACATGCGTCACGGTTCGGTACGCGTGATCCGCCGCCGAACGCGCGAGCACGGACGGCTGCGCGCGCCGAGTCGACCACGACTCCCCCGCGCACTGGTCCGATCGGAAGGCCACGAAGCTGAATCCGGCCTACTGGCCTACCGGGCGGAGGAGTTGACGCGGCGCCTCGGCGGGCCGAAGTTGCACGACGGGTGCCTTGGCCTGGTTCGACCCGCGCCGGTACGGGTGGCGGGCGGGCGGTGGTGTCGCGGTTCGGTGGGATGGGGGGGTGGGCCTCCCAGCCTCTCCGTGTGCGCCGAGGCTCGAGCCCCCTGCGTATGCAAGGGGGCTCGAGCCCACCGCGTTCGGGCGCCGGCCTTCAGCGGGAGGAGGCGGACTCGCCGCCGCTGTTCCCTCCCGCCGCGCAGCCGTGACCATCGTTGTCGGCGTCGGTGCGCCCGGTGAGGTATCCCTTGACACCGGTGACATCGAGCAAGCGGGTCAGCTGCGCGGGTGGCCGATGCAGGTGCAGGGCGATTCCGGCGGAATGTGTGCGACGACGCAGGCCGATCAGAGCGGACAGTCCGCCGGAGTCGATGGCGGTCAGACCTTCCCAGTCCAGGTGCAGATGACACAGGGCCGGGCCGTGCCGCTCCAGATGCGTGTCCAGCACCGCGTTCACCCGCTGGGTGAACGCGTCGATGGTGTCGTATTCGAGGTCTCCCCGGATCGCCAGGCGCAGCGACTGTGTGTCGCCGGCCTGAATGTCGACGGAGAGCTCGACTGGCACGTAGGAGCTCATGCGATTCCTGGGCCGGAGTGGGCGGGCGCCGTGGGCAGGGTGTCGGTTGCGATGCCGAGGAAGGTGAGGGCGCGGGGAAAATCCCGCAGTTGCCCGGCGAGGACGTCCAAACCCATGCGCAAGCCCGCGGCGGGCACGTGGCGGGCGGCGAGAATGTCCGCGGTCCAGGTGACGAACGAGGTGAACAGCGCGACGTCGTCGACGTAGAGCGCCGTGGCGAGGAAGTCCACGATGTGGGCGAGATCCTCGGCGGTTCGTTCGCGCTGGGCCGCGCTGTACGTACGCATGCCGGGCCAACGCTCGTCCAGGGCGACCAGACACTGCCGCACCAGGGCGGTGCGGCCGGTCCTGACGAGGGTGTATTCCTGATCGGCGAGATGGGGCAGGTCGTCGATCTCGTGTCGCCGACCCGGGCGATGGCCGGCGACACCCTGGGCCAGATGGTCGGCGGCTCGTCGCGCGTCGGGGGCCCAGGCGTCGGCTCGAAGAAGACGGGCGTAGCGGCCGTCCTCGCCGAAGGCGGCGCCGCCGACCATGACCGGGATGCCGAGCGACTGCACGGCGGTCACCGCCTGGTGCGCGGTGGGCAGGTGGGTGGGCAGCGACGCCGACAGCAGCACGGCTGCCGGGTTGGTCTGGTGCACATGCGCGATCAGGTGCGGAGTCGGGGTATGGGCGCCCAGGAAGTCCACCCGCCAGCCGCGCCGGGTGAGGATCTCGGCCAGCAGCCGGGCGGGCAGGGAGTGCCATTCGCCATCCACACAGGCCACCGTGATCCGCCCCCGCGTCTGCGCGAGGGGCGGCGCCGGATGGTGGTGGGCGAGGGCGGCGATGACCCGGTCGGTGATCGCGGTGGCCGCGTGTTCCTCGGCCACACTGATCCGGTCCGCGGCCCATTCGACCCCGATGCGGTGTTGCACGCCCGCCACGACGTCCAGCAGGAGGCTCTCTCCGTCGGCCCCGGCATCGGCCGCCGCGGCGACCAGCCGCATCGCGCCGGGCTCGTCCCTGCCGATCACAGCCGTCCACAGGCGCTCCGAAAGCCCGGAGAGCGGGCATTGCTCCGAGACGTCGGCCATCACGGCTCCCGCCGTTGCGACTCGCGGCTCCCGTGCCCGACCTCGTGGAACTCGTCGTGGGCGCCGGCCGGGTTGGTGATCGCCAGCGTGGCCATGTCGTCGTGACGACCGCCTCCCAACCACTGCGCCGCCAGCATCTGTACCCGCTCCACCACGGCCTCCGCCGGCATCCGCGCACACTCCCGCAAAGCCTCCTGCAACCTCTCCTCACCGTAGAGCTGGTCGCCCAGCGGCCCGCCGCGGGCCTCGGTGATCCCGTCCGTGTACAGCAGGCAGGTTTCGCCCGGTTCCAGAACCACATCCACGCTCCGCGCCCGGACCTCGGGCAGGGCTCCCACGAGTGTGCCGCCGGTGGCGGCTTCCTCCACCCGACCGTCGGCCCGGACGATCAGCGGCGGCAGATGTCCGGCGCTCGTCAGTCGCAGCAGCACCTGCCCCGAACTCCGCCGGACGGAAGCCAGCACCAGGGTCGCGAACCGGGTGTGGTGGGAGTTCATCAGCGCGTCGTTGAGGAGGACGAGGACCTGCTGGTGGTCACCGGACAGCGGCAACAGCGCGTGCAGGACGCTGCGGATCTTTCCGGTCAGGACGGCGGCTTCCAGACCTTTGCCCGCCACGTCGCCCAAGACGACGAAGGTCTCCTTGGACGCGTCCGCACCGGGATGGACGTCATAGAAGTCACCGCCGACACGCTCGTGGTCCTGTGACGCCCGATAGACGCCGGCGTACTCCACGCCGTACACCCGCTCCAGCCGCGGCGGCAGCAGTTCCCGCAGCAGCGTGGCCGTGATCGACGCCTGCTCCGCGTACAGCCGCGCCGCCGACAGCGCGGCACCGGCCCGCGCCGCGAAGAGTCGCGCGAAGACCTCCTCGCCGTCCGTGAACGCCTGGTGCGTGCTGGACCGCAACAGGATCAGCACCCCGGCCGGCACCCCGTGCCCGGGCAGCGGGGTGACGATCACCGATCCGATCACACCGGCGAACCCGGGCGGTACGACCCAGCCGGGGACGTCGTCCGGGTCGATCCACCGCGTCGGCACCGGCGGGAATCCCTGCAACGCCTCCGCCAACCCGGGGACCGTTCGCGCGTCGATGGACACCACCGCCTGCGTGACCTCACCGCCGACCTGCGCGTACGTCAGCGCGTGCCGGCGACCCTGGGCCGGGGCGACGATGACCGCCGCATCGGCGAGGTGATCCGCGGCCATCCGTGCGGTCACCTCCGCGCAGCGCTCGACATTCAGCGACGACAGCAGCGCACCGGAGATCTCCGCGAGCAGCGCGGCTCGCTCACGCTCGCCGCGCAGCGCCTGCTCGGCCCGACGGAGATCGGTATCCTCCACCAGCCACCACACCACATCCCCGTTCTCGACCAGCGAGGGATATGCCTCGAACGTACGGCCGGCGACAGCGCCCGACACGGCCGCCGGTGGCGCCCCGGCCGACGGCAGGCGGTGGTGGGCCTGTGCGAGCCAGTGCGGCAGGCCGCCTGCGGCCAGACCTTCCCCGGCCTCTTCGGCGTGCGCGAACAGGCGGCGCGCGCCTTCGTTGGTTTCGACGATGTCCCCGCCGCCGTCGGCGACGACAACGGGATAGGGGGCGTTGTTCCACGTGGTGCCGACGTGAACGTCACCACCGCGCGGAGTCTTGGGGGTACCCGAAGTACGGATCACAAGCCGGGGAACGCATCGCGCGCACCCCACCACCTCTCTGCCGCTGGAAAATAGTTGTCTTCCTGCAACCGTGTCCTATGCACCGGCTGTATGCAACACCCGACCCAGGTGCTCACAACTCGACTATTCAGTCACATAAGCACTATTTCGCCGCGTGCACTGGGCTCCTTTCCCGCGGACGGTCGGTGCGCGCAACCGAGCCTGTGCCGGCCGTGCTTGCGCGTGACGTGCGTCCGGGAACGGCCGGCGCGCGGGATCGTGCGCCTGTCCCCCGTGGTGGGGACGCCCGGTCTCGGGCGTCCCCGCCACGGGATGGTTCAGTCGAGGTCGGCTTCCTTCTCCCCGACGACGGTGTCGCGGTGGAAGTGGAACGGGCAGTGCGTTCCGCCCAGGCCGATCGTGGTGACGCGTTCGAAGCGGAAGCCGTGGCGGTCCGGATCGATCGCCTCGACCCAGGAACTGTCGAACGCGCACATGGCGGGCGTCAGTTCCGGGGCGGAGTTGGCGACCAGTACGTCGTGGTAAAAGCAGCGGTGCACGTCGAGGAGGTAGCTCCGGCCGTCGTCCACCGGGCGGTCGAAGGTGAACGTGGCGCCGAAGGATTGCTCCTCGCGGGTCTTCGACAGCGCGACCATGGCCGTGAACGGGTCGGGTGCGGCGTCGAGCATCGCGAGAGTTCCCGCCCGGAACGTCTCGTGGAACGGCTCGACGAACGCGGCTCGAACAGCGGCGAGGGCGTCGTCGCGGCCCAGACGCGGCAGCAGCGTGCGATACGCGGCGACCAGCACCAGGGTCAGACGCAGGTTGTGCCGGGACGGCTCGTCGTCGATCAGGTGCGCGTTGGCGGCCATGAGGTCGTCGTGCAACACGCGGATCGCGCCGAGCAGTTCGTCCGGGAGCGACCGCTCGCGAACGGTTCGGGCGATGTGGTCGTGGAACGCGTCGAGGAGAACTGCGGTGTCACGATCGGGATCGGGGACGTAGCCGCCCTCGTCGATCTCGATGTCGTGGTGGTCGGTGGCCATGACGGTCCTTCCGAGACGGGCTCGGTTCCGACGCACGGCACGGCGCCACCGGGGCAGGGCCGGCCGCGCTCGCAACCGGGCGAGCACGGCAGCGCGCTCCACCGACCGACCAGGCGCTGACGAACTTGGGTGAGTATCAATCTTGCCCGTCCAGTCTGGCAGATGGGCGGTCGCCCTGTCCCGCCCGGGCCACGGTCACACCGCCGTCGACGCCTCCTGCCTACGGCCGGCGGACGACACGAAGTCGTCACCGGCTGCCCGACGTTCGGGCAAGAGGTGGGCATTCGGGACGGATTCCCCTCGCCGCTCCCGTGCACCGACCTCCCGGGCCACGGAGTCCCGTCGCCGGCGGACTGCACCACGACACTCGGTCGGTTCCACGTTCCCCGGCCCGGATCGCCAACGCGGCGTTCCTCGGCCGGGCCCCGACTCGATGGGCGCCGACCCCGTCGCCCCCGGTCACCGTGGTGCGTGGGTCGAAAACGCTGCTCTCATACGTCCTCGGCGGCGGGTTTCAGGGTGCGGCGTCCGGCGACCGCCATGGCGTAGCCCGCTGCGGCACAGAGCGCGGTGACGACGAAGGCCCGCCGGAAAGCGCCGGTCACAGCCGCTCGTTGGCGACCGCGATCAGGACTGCCGAGGCCGAACAGCGCCATACACGCTGCCCGTCGGCGTCCGGCATCCCCCGGCGACCGCCGACGCGACCGCGGCCAAGGGGATACGACAGCGCGGTGAAGTACCGGTACGCGCGAAACACCGCGTCGACACGACCTTCCGCGGGGCCGTCGTGCTGTGCTGTGCGTCCACGCACCCCCCTCGCACCGGGTTCGGCGGCTCGCAACGCGAAGCGGTTCGCGGCGGGGCGCAGGGCCGTCGTCGAGATCGCTCCGGCCCGCCCCGGCCGGATCCCCTGGACCCGGCTTTGCCACCGTCCGGACAAGGAAGACAGATGACCGGCACCATCCGCCGCCGCGGCCCCGACATCACCGGCACGTGGTTGGCCGCGCTCCTCCTCATCGGCAACCTGGTCACGGTGCTCCTGCTCCCGCCCCTGGCCGCCGGACTCCTGGCCGCCCTCACCGGCCGACAACCCACCGGAGCCGAACTGCTCCGCGCCTACGGCGACCCGGATGCCTCCCGCTTTCCACCGCCGGACGTGATCGCGCTCTCGGTCGGCCTCCTGCTGCTGCTCGCCGCGATCGACCTGCCCTTCCTCGCCTACCTCCGCGACCGCGATCGGCGCCGGCACGTGGACTCCACCGCTCGGCTGTTGACACGTCGTGCCGACGTCCGGCGGGTCGGCACCGAAAGCGTGCGCGCCTCGGCGGCGCGGATCGCGTACCCCGTGGCGACGCCCGGGGTGTACGTCGGCCGCAGCGTGCGCGACGGGCGCGACGTGTGGGGCTCGTGGGAGGAGGTCCAGGTGGACATCTGCGGCCCGCGCACCGGCAAGACCACCTGCCGGGTCATCCCCAACATCGTCTCCGCCCCGGGCGCGCTGGTGGTCACCTCGTGCAAGCGGGACGTGGTCGACGCCACCCGCGAGGTGCGTCGACGAAACGGTCGGGTGTGGGTCTTCGATCCACACGACGTAGCACACGAGCCTCCCACCTGGTTCTGGGATCCACTGGGCATGGTGGCCGGCAACCTGAAGGACGCGGTCGGCGTCGCGGGTCTGATCGCGTTCACCCAGCGCGACACCCAGATGCGCTCGGACGGGTACTTCCAGCCGGCGGCGCAGAACCTGCTGGCGATGTTCCTGCTCGCCGCCAGCCTGGACAAGCAACCGATCACCGCGGTGCGACGTTGGTTGCTGCGCCCGGACGACGACGAGCCGGAGACCGTCCTGCGCGGCGCCGGGAACCTGCTGGCCGCCGAGGCGTGTGCGGCGAGCCGCGGTCTCCCCGCGGACCAGCGGTCGGGCGTCTACGGAGCGGCCGTGCAACTCGTGTCCTGGCTGGCGGCTCCCGAGGTGCTGCCGTGGATCACTCCGGGCGAAGGGCGCGAGGAGTTCGATTTCGTGGAGTTCGCCGTCGGCACCGACACGCTCTACATTCTTTCCAACGTGGACGACGCCCGTTCGAATCCCGCCGCCACGCTGCTCACCGGGGCCATGCTGGTCGCCGCCGAATATCGTGCGGCGGCGTGCTCGGGCGGCCGTCTGCCGGTCCCCTTCCTGGTGGTGATGGACGAGGCCGCCAACACCGCGCCGCTGCCGATCCTGCCCGATCGGCTCTCCCACTACGGGTCCCGGGGCGTGGTGGTGATGATGATGCTCCAGTCCTGGGCACAGGGCGTGCACGTGTGGGGCGAGGCCGGCATGGCGAAGATCTGGAACTCCTGCTCGGTGCGGGTCTACGGGGCCGGCGGCTCGGAAAGCGCGATGCTCCGCGCGCAATCGGTGTTCTCCGGCCGATTCGAGGCGGGTACCACCGCCGTCACGCACGCGTCCTCGGGCTGGTGGGGTTCGACGGTGACCAGAGCCACCCGGCCCGAGGTCGTGCTCGACGTGGCAGACCTGGCCGCGCTGCCGCGCGATCGCATGCTGGTGCAGATCAGCGGCGGCAGACCGCTGCTGGTGCGCTCGATACCGTGGTGGGAGGGTCCGCACGCCGACGCGATCCGAGCCTCGATCGCCCAACACGGCCCGTGACGGCGCCACGACGCGCACACCGGTCCGCTACCCGCCCGCGCCCGGCGCCCGACGCACGCCCATCCAGGCGGTCGCGAAATCCACGTACGGTCGGACCGGGACCAGGAAGGCGCGCGCCGCGCCCACCCGACCGCGGGAGATCGCCTCGGGATACCGCTCCTCGAAGTCCCGCCCCAGCGCCGGAAAGTCGTGGTCGCTCAGTGCCACGTCGGAGAAGGACCACCACGAACTCCCGCCCGAGGCGGCGACCTTGCAGGTGTAGCGGCGCTGCGACCGATGAGGGTGTCGGTACTCCGCCAGGTGGGCCACGGAAACGACGCCCCACCCGACGCCGATCGCGAGCACTCGGGCCTGCGCGTCGTACAACCGGCCCATCGGTGAATCCGGGCCGAAATGCGTCCTCCCGTGGCCTCGGGTGACCTCTTCGGCCCGGCCGCCCAGGGCCACGACCGAGGCCAGCGGATGGTCGCTGCGCAGCGCCCCGTCGTCGACACGAATCGACTCGGCGAACGCGCCCACCGCGGCCGACACCGACGCGCGCGGGTCCAACGGCCGGTGCAGATAGTCGGCCAGCTCCTCGACCGTCCGGCCGGCGGTGGCGTCGGCGAACGCCTGGGAGGTGATCGAGTTCTCCGGCGTGTACGCGGGCACCACCAGGGTTCCGTCGCCGCCGAGCACGGCCCGGAACGCCGACCGGAGATCCCGCGACTCGGCCCCGAGGCGGTCTCGACCGCGCACGGCCCGCAGCGAACTGTGCACCATCACCGTGTCGCCGGGTCGTAGGCCCAACTCGGTGAGGTCTCGGGCGAGTTCGACGACCCGGGCCGACTCTGCGCGGTGCGGTGTGGAGTCGGTGTACCAGGACGCGTCGGGAGTCGATGCCGCGAACACTGCTGCCTCTCCCGGGAGTTGGCTCGGCGTGGCGAATCGTGCGTGCCGCGGGCCGGTTCGGCGCCGCCGGATCGCGCGAATTGGCTGATCAGGCGCGGTCCTCGGCCTCGCCTCGGGCACGTGTCGCGCCCGAGAATCGGACCGAGTGTCGCGCACGGGCCCCCCGTCCCGTGTGACGTGTGCACGTGAGCAGGCGGAGGAGAGCAGGGTGGCCCATCCCGATGCCGCGCACCTCGATGCGAGAACCGAGGCGGTCGTACCCGCTCCCGCGAGGGGGCGCGAACTCTACCGGGGCGGTGACCAGTCGCTGCTGCACCCGTTGCTCGACGCCCACTTCACCCGACACGCGATGGAGGTGGTGGGCCGCAGACCCCTGGACGCCCGCTTTCGGGTCCTGCACCAGGGAACGGTGAAGGCATACGACCTCAGCTACGGCACCGACGTGGTGATCAGTCCCGCCGAGCCACCCGCCGTCTACATCGTGCGCCTCGAACACCGCGGCCGAGCCTCGCTCAACGTCGAGGGCCGCACGCAACCCTTCTCCCCGAGCGTGGTCAACCCCGGACAGGTCGTGGTCGCCCGTTGGGACGCCGACACCGCCACCCGAATGCTCTGCATCCCCCGACAACTGGTGACCCGGGCCGTGCGCGACCAGATCGGCGAGACACCCGAGGAACCACTCGACTTCCACACGGCGTTCGACCCGCGCATCCCCCACGCACGCACCTGGCTCCGGATCGCCCGACGGTTCACCCGCGAGGCCGACAACGGACTGTTCGCCCGATCCCCCCTGGCCGTCGCACACTTCGAACTCGCACTCGTACACGGCCTGCTCGCCACCCAGCCGCACCGCCTGTCCGAACCCATCCGCCACCGCGCACCGGTCCGCGGCACCGGCCCACTCCAACGTGCCCTCGCATACTGCGAGACACACGCCGGAACACCCATCTCGGTCGCCGACATCGCCGCGGCCGCCCGAGTGAGCGTGCGCACCCTCCAGGAACAGTTCCGCATCCACCTGGACACCACCCCGATGGGTCATCTACGCCGCATCCGCCTGGCCGGCGCGCACGCCGACCTCCTGGCCGTGGCACAGGGCCGGACGCACGGCACCGTCACCGGCATCGCCGCCGCGTGGGGCTTCCCCGAACGCCGACATTTCGCCGCCCACTACCGGGCCGCCTACCACCGGCCCCCCTCACACACCATCGGCGGGCACGCGACCGACCCGCACCACCCCGCGCCCGCCCGATGACTCACGACGTGACCTCACCCACCCGCCGGCGCGCTCGCCAGATCCTTCGCGATCCTGGTCCGCACATGCGCGATGACCCGCATCATGTCCGGGCAGTACACCGTGGGATTGAGGAACCCGCTGCCCGCGCGATAGCGGTGGATGAAGAATCCGCCCCCGCAGACATCGCGGATCGAGCATGAGCGACACGTCGGCGACAGGCCCTCGATCCCGATCTGGCGAGCCACCACCGCCGGGTGCCGCAGCGCCGCGTCCAGCGGGTCGGTGAGCACCGACAATCCCGTGGCCGCCGCGCCGTCGAACGCCGACTTGATCGTGTCCACCTGCTCGATCCCACCGTCGGTGTCGATGGTCACGGTGGTCGCGGGGCCGATCCCCACCTGTTCGGACCGGGTGTGGCCGCCGAGGACCAGACTCAGCAGATCCTCGAACAGCTTGACCCGGGTCTCCTGGCGCGGTGCGTCGTACCAGCGATCGAAGGCCCGCACGATCCAGTCGCCGTAGGGTGTGCGGCTCGACCCCTCCTCGCGCAGGGGCGGCGGAGACGTCCAATTCCCGTGCGGCAGCACGAAGTCGAGCATCGGCGGCTCGTGCGTGAGCAGCGACTCGTACACCTCGACCGGATCGTTCGCCACGTCGATGACGCACAGCAGCCCGCCGAACAATCCCGGCCGCGACGGATCCCGCAGCCTGGCGACCGCCTCGGTCACCGCCCCGTGGCTCCCGCGCCCGTCGGCGAAGCGCCGATGGCGGTCGTTGGCGAGTTCGCCGCCGTCGACACTCACGCCGACCCGGAAGTCCAGTGCGTGCAGGGCGTTGAGCATGCGGTCGTTCAGGAGCAGACCGTTGGTCTGCACGCCGAACGAGACGTGTGTACTCGCCGGCACCTCGCGGCGTACGGCCTCGGCCATCCGCGTGATCAGGGCCGGTCCCGCGAGTAGCGGCTCGCCGCCGTGCACGATCAACTGCACGCGCTCCTGCCCGTGGGCGCGCACGTGTTCGCCGATACGGGCGGCGGTACGGTCCACGACCGCCGTCGACATCGTCTTGGCGCTAGATCGCCAGGATTCGTCGCCCATCTCGTACAGGTAGCAGTAGTCGCACGCGAGGTTGCAGCGGCTGTGCATTTTCACCACGAAGTGGGTGAAGGGCACGGGCTGCCACGTCGTGCCCAGGCTGTCGGGATCGAGCAGATCGGCCGGCCATTCCGCCGGTCTGCGTACGGGAGCTTCGAGGTTGACCACAGTGTCTGCTCCGGGTGGTTCCGAGGATTGCACCGGCGCGATCCGTGCGGGTGAGGGTGTTCCCGGCCGGGTCCGGCGGACCTCGGGAGTGTCCGAGGTCCGCCGGGGCATCAGCCGTTGCGTCGACCTCCGGCGTCACGTGCCGGTCGATCGAGGGTGACTGTTACTCGCCGCCGACGAAGCTGTTGTAGCCGATGCGCGGACCGCCGGCCTCGGACTCGGCGGCGACCCGACGCAGCGCCATGGCCAGCGGGGATTCGCCGGTGCGGTCGAACGCGGCGGGGGCGGCCGGGGAATCGGTGACGATGGACGTGGAATTCACGGGGTTCACGAGTGGCTCCTGTGTTCGATCCGGTGGGGCAACCTCAGGCTAGGAAAATCGGTCATCGCCGGCTCGGATCGCGAACGGAACTCGCGCGATCCGACCCGATCACCGCGCTTCCATACCCCCACCCGCACCCGGGGGTCGAGACCTCGATCCGGGCTGCCCGTCGAACCCCGCCGGCTTCCGTGTGTCGACCCGGCCGAACGCGGACCGCGAGCAGCGCGAGGCTCGGCGCGGTGCCGGGTCACCGGCGCTGCGGACTCCATTCGAAGAGCAGGATGGTCACGTCGTCCCGCAGTTGGTTGCGCTGGTAGTCGAGGATGGCGTGGATGAGCAGCCGCAGCACCTCGGCCGGGCGCTGTCCGGCGGAGGAGGAGCGGATGATGAAGTCGGTGAACCGGTCGAGGCCGAACTCCGCACCGTCCGCGTCGCGCGCCTCCACGACACCGTCGGTGTAGAGCAGGACACAATCGCCCGGTTCCAGGGTCGCCTCGTGGACCTGCCGGGCCGCCGGGGCGAGTGAACCGGCGAGGCCGATCGGAGGCTGTGGGGGGCTGTCCAGTGCCCCGGCGAGCACCCGCTCGGCACGGATCAGCAGCGGTGGGGGGTGACCACAGTTGACCCAGCGCAGCACCCCGGTCTCGGCGTCGAGCCGACACAACACGCCGGTGGAGAAGTGGTCGGGCAGCCACTGGGCGAGCGCCCGGTCGACGGAGCCGACCACGTCGGCCAGGTCGGCGCCGCCCCGGCGGGCGTTGCGCGCCGCGGCCATGGCGACCGACGTGGTCAGGCCGGCGGTCAGATCGTGGCCCATCGCGTCGAGGATCATGGTGTGCAGGATGTTCTTGACCACCGAGTGGTCGAAGGCGTCGCCCGCGACGTCGTACGCCGGTTCCAGGACGGCGGTCGATACGCACCTGCTGCTGCCGATGGTGCGGGGCGGCAGGAAGGCCCGCAGCATCTCGGCGGGCAACCGCATGGTCGCGGTGCGGGTGCGGGCGGCGAGCCAATCGCTGTAGGCGCGCTTGGACGTGATCAGCATGGCGAACAGATGGGCCAGCATGCGACTGCGGCGCATCCGTGTCTCGTCGAGCGAGGCGGTCCGCACCGCCAGCACGCCCAGCCGCTCCGCACCGTCGACGAGAGGCACCCACAGGATCAAGCTTTCGTCGTCCTCGGCCACCCGTGGAGAGACCGTGCGGTAGGCCCAACCGGCCGCCGAGAGGTCCACCGGCAGCGGCTCCAGGGCCTCGTCGAGTGGGATGAGCAGCTGCTGCTGCAGGTCGACGAGGTAGATCAACGCGGTGTCCAGGCCGAGGGCACGGGCGCATCGGATCGCCAAGGCGGGCAGTTCGACCGGCAGGGCCGTCTGCGCCTCGACGATCAGCTCTTCCAGCCGATCCTCGTCGATGGCGGTGTCGGGACCGGGGAACGCGTGCGGTGTGTCCGACACGAGGATCACCCCTTCCGTGCCCAGTTTCACACCGATCCCGCCCTCCCTCACCTCAGCCCGGCTCACGCCGGCCCGCCGGTCACCCGAACCCGGCCGGGTGATCGACGGGCCCGGGGATCACGCGGCAGGCACCGGCTCGGCCGGCCGACCCTGGACCCGATGCGCGTGCTACGGATCGGGCCGCTCCTCCCGCCGCGAACCGATGTCGCGGATCTACTGCTTGTCGACGACGACGTGTTGGGATGCCTCCGCCAACCCCTGCTCGCTGCCGAGATCGAAGTAGGTGCCGCGACTGACGGTTACGGCGATCGCAGTGGACCGGACGACTTCCGACAGTCCGTCGGTGAGGCGGTACTCTCCGGACTCTTCGTGTTCCCCCACCGCGCCGAGGACGGGAAGAAATTCCGCGGGGAACGCGTACCTGCTGATATTGATCAGGACCTTCCCGCCGTCGGGTCGGGTTCCACCGGCGTCCTTCTCGACGAGATCCGTCAGGTGCAGTCGCCCGTCGCTTTCGACCGTTTCGAGGCGGCCGTAGCGGTCGAGGGCACTCGCCGGCGACGGTTGTCCCACGAGGGCATATCCGCCACTGCCGCCCGCATCGCGCCCCAGTCGCGTGAGTGTCGATTGTCCATGCCGCTCGACGAGCAGGTCGTCACTGGAGACGAAGAAGAAGGCGTCGTCGGCGATGAAGTCTCGTGCGAGCATCACCGGGACGGCGGTACCGTACCGGTCCTCCAGGTCTTGCTCGATGAAGGTGATCGAGGGAACCGAGGCGAGTTCGTCGAGCGCACGCGCCTTTTCACCCCAACCTCGTCGGCCGAGCAGGGCACGCAGTTCGGTGTCGTCCTCGTAATAGCGCTGGATCTGGGTGCTTCCCCGGCGTACCACGATCGCGATTTCCCGCACGCCGGCGGCAGCGCACTCACGGACGATGTAGTCGATCGTCGGCCGGCGGCCGATGGGCAACATCGCCTTTTCGATCACCTTGGTAATCGGGAACATGCGCGTTCCCAACCCTGCCGCCGCGATGACCGCCTTGCGAATGTTGTCCACAGATGTACTCCTCGATGCGCGACGGCAGGGCCGTCCGCCGGGCCGGGCCGCACGGTTGTACGTCGTGCGGCTTCCACCGTCCTCGGAACGGCCCTCGGCGGACAGGTCACGATAACGCCGCGAGGGAGTGCCACGAGAAGTTCGGGCGGTGTCAGCCATGCCGGCCGATTCGACGACGGGACCGGACGGGGTGTTCCGCGTATCGGACTCTCAGCCGGGTCCTCGCTGCTCTGCACGATCGGGGTGAGGCACGCTGACGGCCAGGACCGCCGTGTCGTCGTCCACCCCGGCACCGAGGGTGTCGAGCAGGTCGCGGATGGCGTCGATGGCGTGCCGGGCGGTGGTGGGGGCCAGCGCACGGGCGAAGTCGAGGAGGGCATCGTCGCCGTAGCGGTCCCCGCGGCCGCCGGTGTGCGCCTCGGTGAGGCCGTCGGTGTGCAGGAGCAGGGTTTCACCCGCTTCGAGGCGGAAGGTGATGGTGGTGATGTGGGCGTCGGGCAGTGCGCCGATGAGCTGGCCGCCGGGGGTGGGCAGATAGTCGGCGGTGCCGTCCGCGCGCATCAGCAGAGCCGGCGGGTGGCCGCCGCCGGCCAGGGAGATGCGGAAGCCGCCGTGGTCGCCCTCGGGCGTGAGCAGGCCGAAGAGGACCGTGCAGAACCGGGGGTCGATGCCGTTGTACTCGTGGTTGAGAACGGTGTTGAGGTTGTGCAGGACGGCGGCCGGGTCCGGGTCGTAGACCGCGGCGGCGCGCAGCGTGTAGCGGGCCAGGGAGGTGACGGCGGCCGCGGCGGCGCCCTTGCCGCACACGTCGCCCAGGAAGATTCCCCAGGTGCCGTGCGCGAGTGGGAACAGGTCGTAGAAGTCGCCGCCGACCTCGTCGGCCGAGGCGATGTGGTAGTGCGCGGCGACGTCCAGGCCCGGCACGTTCGCCAGGGCCGGCGGCAGCAGGGTCTGCTGGAGTGTGGTGGTGAGGCGCCGCAGGCGTTCGCGCTCGCGCTCGGACTCCCGGCGGGCACGCAGCAGCTCTTCCTCGTAGGCACGGCGTTCGCGGGCGTCGAAGACGGTGGTGCGGATCAGCAGCGGCTGCCCGTCGTCGCCGGTCTTGACCGTGGAGGTCACCAGGATCGGGAGTCGGCTGCCGTCGGCCGCCTTCATCTCCAGCGCGATGCCGTTGATCTGGCCCTGCATGCGCAGCAGGGGCGCAAAGTGTGTTTCGTGGTAGAGGCGTCCGCCGACGGTGAGGAGGTCGGAAAACCTTTTGCGGCCCACCAGGTCGCCGCGCTCGTAGCCGAGCCACTCCAGGAGGGTGGTGTTGACCTTGGCGATCTGCCCGTCCAGCAGCGTGGACAGGTATCCGCACGGGGCGTGCTCGTAGAGATCCTCGGCGCTGTCCTCCAGCAGTGCGGAGAACGTGCGGTCGTGGTCCGTATGCCCGTCCCGGTCACGGCCGGCTCGGGACATCACCGCGGCGTTCCGGCGAACGCGGCGAACGCCTCGGTCGTCTCCTCGGGGGCGCCGAGCCGGGGGTAATGCCCGGTGGCGCTACGGGTGACAAGGCGCACCACCAGGCGCCACATGTTCCGGTCGCGGCCGAACCCGTGCGCCGGCATCACCATCGGTGCGCTTGCCCGGCCGGACACCCGCACCCGGCTCCCGCTTCGCACATTCATACGATCCATCCTCGCAGAGACGTAAAAGGCCAGGACCGCGAGAACGCGCGCTCGCCGCCGTGCGGGCCGTGCCCGGCGCCGTTCACCGCCTTACCGAGCAAGCGCCCGAGCCGCCCCGGAGCCGGACGCTCCGCACGTTCATCGCGGCAGCGCGCCATCGCGGCGTGCACCAGGAGTTCCCGCGACAACTCCACCTCGAAACGGGAAGAGGGTCTCTGCCGTCGGCCGCGGGGGCGGGCTCCCGTTGCTTGCCGTACGGCAAGCAAGTGATCGTCGCGGGACCACGAACGCCCACCCCGCTGCAAGCCGCAGGTGCCACGAACTTTCACTTGACTTCCCACTCAATTCAATATGGAATCAACTCCATGGAAAGTGAGGGCAGACGCTCGTACCGGATGGGCGCCCGGGCCGCGGCACTGGAGGCCACCCGGGCGCGCGTCATCGGCTCGGCGGCCGAACTGTGGTCGCAGCGTTGGCACGACGAGGTGACGTTGCAGCACATCGCCGACGCGGCCGGCGTGTCGGTGCAGACGATCGTCAACCACTTCGGCGGCAAGGACGGCCTCGCCGACGCCGTCGCCGACGCGGTGGCGGCACAGACCGAGCTCGCGCGCCAGGCGCCGACCGGGGACGTGGCGGCCATCGTCGCCGTCCTCTTCGCCGACTACGAACAACAAGGCGACGCCAACGTGCTCTGGATCGCGCAGATGGACCGGATCCCCGCTGCCGCCCGGGCCGCCGCACACGCCCGCGGTCTCCACCGGGCCTGGCTGGAACGGGTCTTCGCCGACCGGCTCCCCGCCGCCGGCCCGGCCCGCGATCACGCGCTGAACCTGCACTACGCCGCCACGGACATCTACCTGTGGAAGTTGTGGCGCCGTGACCTCGGGCTCTCCCGCGAGGAAGCCGAGCGAGCCATGCGCGACATGTTGACCGCGATCGACCCTCGGAAGGAACACCATGCCTAGCAACTTCCTCTTCGCCACGTGGGCCGGCGGCGGAGCCGTGCCCCCCGTACTGTCGGTCGCCCGCGCGCTCCGCGAACGCGGCCACGGCGTGCGGGTGCTGGCCGACGAGTCGCTGCGCGACGAGATCGTGGGCGCGGGCCTGGAGGCGGTCGCCTGGACCACCGCGCCGCAAGGCGACCCCAGCGACCCGAGCAAGGACGTCATCCGCGACTTCGAGGCCCGCACGCCGCTCGGCGCGGCCGCCCGGCTGCGCGACCGCATCGTCTGCGGGCCGGCGTCCGACTACGCCCGGGACACACTCGCCGAGTTGCGTGCCCGGCCGACGGACGTGCTGGTGTCCGAGCACATGCTGCTGGGCGTGGCCACCGCGGGTGAGGCGGCCGGCGTCCCGACGGCCTCGCTGACGACGACGATCTATCCGTTCCCCACCCCGGGGGCACCGCCGCCCGGTCCCGGCTTCGCTCCGGCGAAGGGCGCGCCGGGCCGGCTGCGCGACCGCATCGTGACGCGGTTGTCCGGCAAACCGTGGGTGAAGGGGCTACCGGCCCTGAACAGCGCACGCGTCGAGAACGGCCTGGAACCGCTCGACTCGGTCGTCGAGGCGTTCGAGCGCGTCGACCGAATACTCGTGCTTTCGCCCCGGGCCTTCGATCACGCCGGGCGGCAGTTCCCCGAGCACATACGGCACGTCGGGCCGCGCCTGGAAGACCCCGCCTGGGCCGGGGACCTGACGCTGCCGGACGGCGACGCACCACTGGTACTGGTCGGCCTGAGCTCGTCGTTCATGAAGCAGCACGACCTGCTGGAGCGCATCGCCGAAGCCCTCGGCACCCTGCCGGTCCGCGGGCTGCTGACCACCGGCCCCGCCGTGGACCCGGCAACGGTACGCGCGCCCGCCAATGTCCTGGTCACCGCCTCCGCCCCGCACAGCCTCGCGCTGCGGCACACCGCCGTGACCGTCACGCACGCCGGCCACGGGACCACGGTCAAGTCGCTGGGCGCCGGGGTCCCCATGGTCTGCGTGCCGCTCGGCCGCGACCAGATCGAGGTGGCGCGGCACGTCCGACTGGCGGGCGCCGGCGTCTCCGTGGGCAAGGGCGCCTCGGCGCGCACGATCGCGCGCGCCGTCGAGCGGGTGCTGAACGACCCGTCGTACCGCTCCGCCGCGGAGCGGATGGCGCGGGCGATCGCCGCCGAGACCGCCACCGACCGGGCGGTCGCCGAACTGGAGGCCCTCGCCGAGCAGCGCGCGCACGGGGCCGCCCGCACACCCGACCACGAGTCGATCGAGCCATCAGGGCAGGCAGGGACATTCGCGAGCTGACGTCCCGTCACCGTCCCCCGCTCCACCGTCCCCGCAATCGGTCCGCGAGATCCTCGGCTCGCACGCACACGTGCCGCCTCCGCGCGGGTCCCGGCGGGAGGGACCGTACGGAGGCGGCGGGTTCGTGTGCGGTGGCCGGAGATCCACCGTCCGCGCGGGGTGCGCGGCGGTCAGCCGACCGGCGCCTCGGCGCGGGTGTCGCCTGCCTCCGGCTCGGTGGGGCGGATGGTTTCGGCGGGCGGGTTCGCGGTGCGACGCGCCCACAGGTAGTAGAGCATCGACGTGACCGCGAGGCCGACGATCCAGGAGATGTCCGCGCCGTCCAGCTTCTTGGTGAGCGCGCCGGTGTACAACTTGGTGGCCAGGAACGGGATCTGCACCACCACGCCCACGACGTAGCAGGTCAGCGCGGTGACGTTCCAACGACCGTAACGGCCGTTCGGGTCGTAGAGCGCGGGGATGTCGACGCGCTCGCGCGAGATGAGGTAGTAGTCGACCAGGTTGATCGCGCTCCACGGCGTGAAGACCATCAGGAGCAACAGTACGAAGTTCTTGAAGTTGGTCAGGAAGTCCGCGCTGGCCGCCATCGCGATGACCACCGTGACCGCCGTGAACCCGATGATGTACGCCGCGCGGGCGGCCTGCGAGATCCGTGAACGCCCGTCGAACGCCGTCACGATCGTCAGGATCGACATGAAGCCGCCGTATGCGTTCAGGCAGTTGACGGTCAGCTTGCCGACCACGATCACCAAGTAGATGAGGAACGCCACGAACGCGGGGCCCGCCAGATCGCCGAGGAAGCCGACCTGGTCCGGCAGGAACGCCTTGCCCGCGACGGCCGCGGTGAGCGCCCCCAGCGTCATGGCGATCTGGGAACCGACGACGGAGCCCGCGAACGTCGACCAGAACGTCGCGCGGTGGCTGGTGTCGCGCGGCAGGTAGCGCGAGTAGTCGGCGACGTACGGGCCGAAGGTGAGCTGCCACCCGGCGCCGAGGCCGATGGCGAGCAGGAACGTCGCGATGTCGAAGCCCGTTACGCCCACGTGCGCGCCGACGTCGTACTGCGTGAAGAGGCGGATCATCAGGTAGCCGAGGCCGAGCACGCCGATGACGGTCGCGATGCGGCCCGCGACGTGGATCAGACGGTAGCCGGTGACCGCCACCACCGCGGTGAGCGCGCCGAAGATCAGGATGCCGACCTTGGCGTTGTCGATGTGCAGCATCTCGCACACGGCCTGACCGGCCAGGACGGTGCCGGTCGCGGCGAAGCCGAGGTACATCAGGATCACCAGCAGCAACGGCAGGACCGCACCGTAGACGCCGAACTGCGCCCGGCTGGAGATCATCTGCGGAACCCCGAGCTTCGGCCCCTGCGCCGAGTGCAGCGCCATCACGGCCCCGCCCAGCACGTTGCCGATGAGCAGGGCGAATATCGCCCACAGCGCGTCGGCGCCGAAGACCACCGCCAAGGCGCCGTCGACGATCGCGGTGATCTGCATGTTGGCGCCGAACCACAGGGTGAACTGGCTGAGTGGCGTGCCGTGCCGCTCGGCGTCGGGGATCACCTCGATGGTGCGGCGTTCCAGCGCGAGGCCCCCCTCGGAGGTCTGCTCGATCGGCATGCGTGGCTCCCAAGGCGTAGCGGCGATCACGCCGAACTGTGTCTGTGTCCCGCCGAATCTGGCATGGGGATGAACAGACTTCAAGATCATGAATGAAGAATTTCATTCGGTGGACACCACATCACACCCCGGCCACGGACGCGCCCAGGCTGATTGCCCGCGGTGAGAGGACTGAGCCGCCTTGTCCGGGCCGAGACGGACGGGCCGCGGGCCGCGTGCGTCGCCTACCGGGGCGGAGGGGATGCGAGCACGATGATGTCGTCCTCGTACAGGCTGCCGGCGACCACCGTGCCCTCGTGCTCCGCGACGCCGGTGACGAAGCCGTACGAGACGTTGTCGGCGCGCAGATCGTGGACGACGCGCGAGTCGAGGTCGAAGGCCATGACCCAGGCGACGGGTGTGGCCTTGGGTCGTAGAGCCTCGGGCAGGTTCCACAGGAGGACACGCGGGAGCCCCGGCAGGGGCAGCAGCCTGTCCAGCAGCGCGTTGCGGGGCGCGGCAATCGACACCCAGAGCAGCCCGTCGCTTCCGAGGCTCATGTTGTCGGGCAGGCCGGCGAGGTTCTCCACGAACGGCTCGTCGGTTCCGGCCTTCGGGCCGGTGAGCCGGTGACGGCTGATCCGGTACCCGGCGGTCTCGGCCACGAGCAGGTGGGAGGCGTCCGGGGCGAGGACGAGTCCGTTGCCGAATTTGAGGCCGTCGCGCAGCACGGTGACCGTGCCGTCGGGGTCTCGGCGGCAGAGCAGGCCGGTGCAGGAGTGCTCGACGATGTCGCCGACGTAGTGCTCCAGGTCCCAGCGGCGGGTGGATACGGTGAACCAGACGGTTCCGTCGGGGCCTTCGACGACGTTGCTGACGAAGGTGAGCGGCCGGCCCGCGATGGTGTCGACGAGCACCTCGACGGATCCGTCGGCGGACATGCGCAGCAGACCCCGGTTGTGATCGCAGATCAGGATGCCGCCGTCGGCGGCCGGTTCCAATCCCAGCGGACGGCCGCCGGTGTTGCCCACCACCGTGTGGGTTCCGGCGGCGGGGTCGATACGCACGATGCGGCCGTCGCCGAGACCGGTGAGCAGGTTGCCCCGCCTGTCGAAGATCACGTCCTCGGGGCCGTGACCGCCGGTGGCGATGCGGCGGCCGACGACCAAACGGCCGGTGACGGCTGTGCGCCCCTCGTCGGCGGGGGCGGGGGGCGGAGTCCAACGGCGGGGCGAGATGAGGCGTCGATTCAAGGACATGTCAGGCTCCCTACCCAGGCGGCGGGAAGCCGCCCGGGGTGCCCGCCACGGCGCGCGGCATGGACGTCCGGCCGTCTCGAAGGCACGGAGTTCGGCGAACGGTTCGGGCGACCTCTGCGAACCCGTCCCGGGTCGGCGGCCCGGGCGGACGCATGGAACGAACCTCGTCCCGCGTCCCGGCCGGACCGCAGGTCGGATGTCCCGTGAACCCCTTCATCGCATACGTTTTGGGTATTATGTGCGTTTCCGTCCCGGGAGAGGGGCCACGCATGGATGGGCTCGGGAAACCGGATCCCGGATCCGTCGACGACGCGAGACTCGGGACGCTACGAACCGCCTGCGCGGACGCCGACGTCGACGAGCTCGAGCTGGCCCGACTGGCGTTGCATCACGCGGTGACTGCGACGGGGGCCCTGGCCGGATTCGTGCACCTGCGGGCGCAGGACCGAAACGTGCTGAGATTGGCCGCGATCAGCGGACTCCGGGCGAGCCACGCGGTTCGGTGGGAGGACCTCCCCGCCGACGGCTCCAACGGACCGGCACGGGCGATGCGCGAGGGCAAACCCATCGCACTGGCCCTCTCCGACGCCGACCGAGGCGACGGCGCCGGTGGCGACGGCACCGGGGGCGACGGCGCCAGTGGGGACGGCATCGACGCGGCCGACGGTCGGCCGCTCGGGTACGGTGCCGCGGCAATGCTGGTCCTGCCCATCCCCGACAGCCGGCAGGGCGTCGGAACCCTCACCCTGATCACCACGACGCCCGTGCCCGAGGAACGACGCGCGTTCCTTTCCCGTCTGGTGGACACGGTGGGCACCCGGCCGGCGCGAGCCTCCACCTCGGAACGCGTGATGCTGCCCTGGTGGTCGGGATCGGGATCACGTCTACGCGAGGCCATGGCGGGCGTACGGGTCGCCACGTGGGAATGGGACATGCGGACCGGGGAACTGCTCATCGACGAGGTGGGCTTCGACGTGATTCTGAAAAGCGCCGGATTGCGCCGTGACGAGTGGGACAACCGAGTCGAGACCTGGATGCAACGGGTGCACCCCGACGACCTGGAGGGAGTGCTCGCGGCGATGGAACAGGCCATCGCCCGACACGAGGTGTACTCGGTCGAGTATCGGGTGCGTTCGGCGAACGGACGGGTCAACTGGGTCGAACTGCGAGGCCACACCACCTACGCCGACGACGAGACCCCGTTGCGGATGACCGGCACCGGGTGGATGACCACCGCCGAGCGGATGACGGAGCAGGCCGTCACTCGCGTCCTGCGCCATCTCCCCGACGCGTTCCTGATCGTGGACCCCGCCGACTGGCGCGTACTGTACGCCAACGACCGGGCGAGTCTTCTCGCGACCGCCCACACCTCCCTGACCGGACGCACGCCCTGGGAGGTGATCCCCGAACTCGCGGACCGGGGACTCCCGGAGCAGTTCGCGAAAGCGTTGGACAGCGACCTGCCGGTGACGGTCGACATACGGCTGGGCGAGACCTGGCAGCGACTGCGCCTGGTGGTGGCGGACCCCTACCTCGTGGTCTTCATGGCGGATGTGACCGCGAAGCTGGAGGCCGAACGAGCCGCCGTCGAACGCGGACGCCGGATCGGGGCATTGGCGGAAGCCCTCGCCCAGAGCCTGACCACCCGGGACGTGGTCGACGCCGTGGCGGCCGAAATCCTCCCGGCGTTCGGTGCCGACAGCGTGCTGATGTACGCCCGGGAGGACACGAGTCTGCGCCTGGTGGGGACGGTCGGCTACGACCCGGCGCTCGTCGCCCGACTGAGGGACTTGGACGAGCCGCGTCCCCTGTACACCGACGTTGCGCAGTTCATCCCCTCGCTGGAGGC
Source organism: Embleya sp. NPDC025285 (assembly GCF_055558835.1). Lineage (NCBI taxonomy): Bacteria > Bacillati > Actinomycetota > Actinomycetes > Kitasatosporales > Streptomycetaceae > Embleya > Embleya sp. NPDC025285. Next base: position 27,950 of record NZ_JBVHLU010000081.1, on the reverse strand, counting down.
GTTCGTCGAGCGCTACCCCGAGCTCGCCGACCTGGCCCGATCGGGCGAACGACGAGCCTGGGCGCTACTGCCGCTCACGGCCGGCGGCCATCCGGTCGGCAGTTGCGTGATCGGTTTCCTGCACCCTCGTTCCTTCGCCGGCGCCGAACGCGGAGTACTCATCGCCCTGAGCGGTTTGATCGCCCAGGCGATGGAGCGGGCCCGCCTCTACGACCGTGAGCACGAACGCGCTCGCCGATTGCAGGAACAACTGCTGCCCTGGCGGCTCCCCCAAACAGCGGCCCTGACCTCCACCGCCCGATACCGTCCCGCGGGCAAGGGCGTCGACGTGGGCGGCGACTGGTACGACGCCATTCCGCTCTCGGCCGAGCGCGTCGCCCTGGTCATCGGCGACGTGATGGGACACGGGCTGTCCGAGGCGATCACCATGAGTCGACTGCGCACCGCGGTCTCGACCCTGGCGATCCTGGACCATCCGCCGGAGGAGATGCTCGCCCACCTCAACGACGTCGTCGCCGGCCTCGACGGCGACCTGTACGTGACCTGCCTCTACGCCGTGTACGACTCCACGACCGGGGTGTGTACGCTCGCCTCCGCCGGCCAGCCGCCGCCGGCCGTGGTCGACCCGGACGGCACGACGCGGTTCCTCGAACCCCCCATCGGCCCACCCTTGGGGACGGCTCAACTCCCCTACCAGACCCTTGACTTCGTGCTGTCCGAGGGAAGTCTGCTGGTGCTCTACACGGACGGTCTGATCGGCGTCGCGGACTCGGACCCCGAGGTCGGGATGAGCCGACTGCACAAGGCACTGACCGACGCGGCCGGCGAACAGCGGCAGGAGCGCGCGTCCGACGACGAGGCCACCGAACTGGGTCGGTTGTGCGACTCCGTCGTCGGCGCGCTGCTCCCCGGCTCCGGGCATTCGACGGACGACGCCGCGATCATGGCCGTGCGCGCCCACCGGCTCGCCCCGGAACACGTGGTCTCGAGGGATCTCCCGTTCGAACCCTCCTCGGCGGGCCTGGCCCGCGAGCTCGTGCGTGATCAACTCCCCCGGTGGGGCTGGGAGGACCTGATTCCGAGCACCGAGTTGGTGGTGAGCGAGCTGATCGGCAACACGATCCGGCACGCCGCGGGACCGATCGCCCTACGCCTGATCCGCGGCACTACGCTGACCTGCGAAATCCAGGACGGTAGTCAATCCAGTCCGCGCACTCGGCACGCCGCGCTCATGGACGAGAACGGCCGCGGCCTGCAACTGGTGGCGGCGATGACCCACCGCTGGGGCACCCGGTACACCAGTTCCGGCAGCAAAACGCTGTGGACGGAACAACTGCCTCCCGCTTCCCGGGAATGAACCACCCGATCGGCCGACGTCGCTCGCAGGGTGAGAGGCTGGTTCGGTGATCAGGCGAGACTCCCCTCTGAGACCGTTCGTGGCGACGCTGGCCGCGTACGATCTCGGGCCGGGCCCGGCCGGTGTCCACCGCGGGCTTCCCTCCTCCACCCTGTCGATCACCATCCCCGAGGACGATTCTCTCGAGATCGGGTGGGTCGCGCGTTCCGCCTCGCGCAATCGCCACCGCGCCGTCGTGGCCGGCCTGCACATGGACGCGGCCGAGCTGCGGCAAAGAGGCTGCACCCGCGGCGTGTACGTGACGCTCAGCCCGCTGGGCGCCGGCGCGTTGCTGGGGCTGCCGGCGTCTGCTCTGGCCCATCACGTCGTCGATCTCGCCGACGTGGTCCCCGCCCTGGCGGACCTTCCGGAGCGGATGGCGGCCTGCCGGACCTGGCCGCAACGTCGCGCGCTCGTCGAACACGCCCTGCTCGGCGGCCTCGCCCGGCACGGCGACGGCGAGAACGCCGACGAACTGCGCGCCATGCTCGCGGCCCTGTCCCGCACCACCCGGGTGGATGAGGCCGCCCGGCGGATCGGATGTTCGAGACGGCACCTCAGCAGCAGGATCCGTACGGAGTGCGGGGTGACGCCGAAGGAGTACCAGCGTCTGGTCCGCTTCGAAACCGCCCGGCGTCGGCTCGCGGCCGTCGACACCGCCGCAGTCGGTCTGGCGGACGTGGCCGCCGCGTCGGGATTTGCCGATCAGGCGCATCTCTCCCGGGAGTGGCGGGCCATGGCCGGGTGCACACCCACCGAGTGGCTGCGCGCCGAAGGCCCGTCGGCCCCCGACCACTCACTCGGCGAAGCGCCCGCGTCCGGTTGACGCGCGATCGGGCCGGGCTCGTTCCCAAACGTTCAAGACTCCACCGCCGCCCGGCTTGATGATCGACGCATGACGCAGCTCCGGATTCTCCCTCGCCTGATCGTGTCCGACCCCGACCGTGCGTCGGCCTTCTACCAGGATGTCCTCGGCGCCGAGGAGGTGTTCCGTGCGCCGGGCGACGATGGCCGGCCCACCGTCGTGGAGCACCGCCTCGGCGGGTCGTCCTTCCGGGTCTCACCCGCTGTCTCGGCATGGGGATGGGTCTCCCCACGTGATCTGGGCGGCTCCGCGGTCCTGCTGGAGATCGAAGTCGACAACCCGGACGAGGTCGGGGAACGGATGACGGCCCACGGCGCCGAGGTGGTCGTGACGATCGAGAATCGGCCGTACGGGAAGCGCTCGGGCCGCATCCGCGACCCGTTCGGCCACCTGTGGATCATCACCGGAGAGCTTCGCTGAGCAAGACACCGGCGTCGTCGGGGCCCCGAAGCCCTCCCTTTGCCGCGGTTCATGGGCAGCGGCGGAGTGGCGTCGATGGCGGACCGCCATCCGCCGACGGTCGATCAAGGCAGGATCTCGACGTAGCCGTCGGTTCCGTGTACCCGGATCCGTTGTCCGTCGCGGATCAGGCGAGTGGCCTGCTCCACACCCACGACGGCGGGCAGGCCGTACTCCCGGGCGATCACCGCGCCGTGGGTCATCAAGCCGCCGACCTCCGTCACCAGTGCGGCGATTCCGAGGAACAGGGGCGACCAACTGGGGTCCGTGAAGGCCGTGACCAGGATGTCGCCCGCTTCGAGATCGGCCTCCGACATGTCATGGATGACGCGGGCCCTCCCCTCGATCGTCCCGGCGGACACCGGCAGGCCGACCAGGGCCCCGGCGGGCACATCCTCACGCCGGTACGCCCCGGTGACGGCCTCGCCCTCCGAGGTGAGCACCCGGGGCGGTGTGAGCGCGTGGTACGACCGGAACGCGTCCTTGCGTTCGCGGACGAGCCGGACGAGCCGGTCATCCAGCCGGTTCGAGCGCGAGACGTCGTGGAACTCCCCGAACGTGAGGTGGAAGACGTCCTCCCGCTCGGGGAGCACGCCGGCCCGCACCAGGCGCTCGGCCTCCGCCAGCAGGGCTTGCTTGTAGACGAAGAAGCGGCAAATGATGTTGTACTTCGGGTACTCGCGGTACCCGATGAAGGTGCGGACCCGGTCGATCATCCGCTTGGCCTCGTCGGCTTTGTGCTCCCCGTCCGGCAGGGCCCGCAAGCGGGACAGCACGTCCCGCTCCTTCTCCCGCGCCTTCCGCAGCCCCTGCTCGAAGCGCCGTTCGGCGGCGCCCGGCTCGAAGTTCCGGACGTTGTCGAGGATCACGGGCACCAGCGCGGTGGGGCGCTCGCGCCAACGCGGCCTGGTGATGTCGATCTCGCCGACGCAGCGCATCCCGTACCGATCGAGGTAGGCCTCGATGGCGTCGCGCGCCTCCCGCCCGCCCGCGAGCTTCGCCAGTTCGTCCAGGAAGCCCTCGTCCTCGACGCCCCGCAGGAACGCCACCACCTCCGGATGCGGGCGGATCACGTCCGCGACGTCGAGCAGCGCCAGTCCCATCTCCGACGTGACGTTGTCGGGAGCGGACAGCGTCAGCGTGTCGGCCGCGTTCTTCTCCCCCAGCCACTCCCGCAACTTGTCGTTGAGCCACCAGGTGGCTTCCATCCCCGCCATGATCACCCGCATGCTCAGCGGGTCACCGAGGACTCGCTTGTGCTCCTGGAAGGCCTCCGCCAGGTAGTCGAACAGCGCCGGTCCGGTCTTCGTCCGGATCTCGCACCTCAGGGTGGCGATGGACGCCCGGCTGCGCTCGATCAACTCGGTGACGATGGCCGGATCGGTCTCGATCGGGGTGGGCGGGTCGCCGGCCGGCGGCCCGCCGGGGCCCGCGTCCGGGAGCAACGGGACGAAGTCGTCGCGGTCCAGGACGGTCGCCAACGCGTCCCCGGTCAGCGGATCGCCCCTACCCACCATCTCCAGGAGGCCGGCGCGGCCCTCGGGCGAGGCCACGGCCCGGGTGACGTCGACGAACAACCTCCCGCCGGCCTCGTGCATCGGCGCCATGGCCATCAGCCGCCACATCGAGAGCCCCAGGGGCTTCATCGGGTCGGTCATCATCTGCTGATGACCGACCGAGACGTAGACGCGATTCTCCTGGTCGCCGATCTCGGGGATGGGGAACAGCGTCGTGATCGGCCGGCTCTGGACGATCCGGAAGTCGTCGTCGTTCAGACACCATTCGATGTCCTGCGGACGGCCGAAGTGCGCCTCGATCCGCCGCCCGAGTCGGACGAGCCGCACGACCTGCGCGTCCGTCAGCGCCGGCTCCTCCTGCCGCCGCACGTCGACCGCCACTTCCCGCGTACCGCCGGCCGACAGGGCCTGCACGGCACGCTGTTTGGCGGCGATCGTCCTGGCGACGACTTCGCCGTCCCGCACCTTGAACACGTCAGGGTTCACCAGGCCGGAGACCAGGGCCTCGCCGAGGCCGAAGCCGGCGTCCACGGTGGAGACCTTCCGGTTGCCCGTGACGGGGTCGGCCGTGAACAGGATGCCCGACGCGTGCGGAAAGACCATCCGCTGCACGACCACGGCCATGTGGACCGTGCGGTGGTCGATGTCGTTGCGCCGGCGGTAGGTCACGGCCCGTTCGGTGAACAGCGAAGCCCAGCACCGGCTGACGTGCCGGAGGATCGCCGTCGGACCCACGACGTTGAGGTACGTGTCCTGCTGGCCCGCGAAGGAGGCCGTGGGCAAGTCCTCCGCCGTCGCGCTCGATCGCACGGCGTAGGCGGCCTGTTCGCCGAATCGCGCGAGCGCGCCGGTGATCGCCGTCGCGAGATCGCTCGGGACGGTGATCCCTTCGATGGTCCGCCGGATCTCCGCGCTCAGTGTACGGATCGCCTCCCGGTCGTCCGGGTCCACGCGTGACAGCAGATCGAGCCGATCCTCGATCGACGGCGCCTGCGCCATGATCCGGCGGAAGGCGTCCGTCGTCACGCAAAAGCCGGTCGGCACGCGGATGCCCTCGATCCGCGACAGTCCGCCCAGGTGTGCGCCCTTGCCGCCGACGACCGCGACCTGCGTCTCGTCGATCTCTTGCAGGTCCAACACGTACTGCTCGATCATTGCCATCCCTCCGAGGCAGCCACCGTGCCCCATTGCCCCGCATCGGCCGGTCGGATCACCGGCTCGTCCGGCTCTGTCGAACCGCTTGTCGGGCACGTCCTCATCGGTGGTTGTTCTCTCCGACGAGTCCCGCCCGCGATCACTTGGCGAGGTCCACCGTCGGACGGACGTCACCGCATCCCCGGAGGGCGACGGCAACCCACCTGTGTCGTGCCCATTTCCGCAGGTGGTGGCCTCGGTCGAGGATTCTGCGGCACCACCGGGGCCTTGCCGCAAGTCCCCCTGTGCGCTATAACTTGGGAGAGGCAAGGAGAGCGATTTCCTTGCCTTTCGTCTTTTGTCGCAACGGACAGGCTCACGGGATAACGACGACCCGTGTCGCCGACGAGAGTTCCGGCCGCCGCGTTCACGTACCGGGTTTGATCTCCGTGCCCTGTGCGGAAAGCAGGCGCCATCCGCCGGTGTGGCGAACCGAGAAGACGTGGGTGTAGCGGCTTGCGGCAGTGAAGGACGAACCGTCGGTCCGCGTGAAGTCCATGCTCGTCCGGCCGACGATGACACCCACATCGCCGATGCGCCGAACGACGGCCTCGTCCGGGAAGGACCGCACGGCCGGGAATCGCACGGCGCCGGAAACGACGGCTTCCAGCAGCACGGCCTTGGTGACCGAAACACCGTCGCCGACGCCGACGAGGATGAAATCGTCGGTCGTTGGTTCGTCCAGGCGCGCACCGTCCGCGGCGACCAGCGCCCGGAAGAAGTCCTGATCGCACTCGATCAGCGCGGCGCGGTCGGCCGGGTTCGCCGTGGTGGTCATCGACGTGGTTTCCGTTCTCCTCGTTGGCGATGGCAATCGCTCGAGGACGCTACGCCTTGACGTCGGCGTCAACGCCAACACGACAGCCGTGTTCCCGAAGGCCGCGAGGTCACCCGGCGAGGGGCGGCTTCAGTCCTCGCGCCCGACACCTCGATCGGGTGCGCTCATGTCCCCGGTCCCGGGCGTGCCGTCGGCGAGCCCGTAGCGCAGGTACACGGTGCCCTGCGGACCGGCCGCCGGCGGTTCGAGGAGGGTGAGGTTCGTGGGCACCGCGCCGGCGTCGAACACCTTCTTCCCGACGCCCAGCACGATTGGATGCACCCAGAGGTCGAGACGGTCGAAGAGCTTCTCGCGCAGGAGGCTCTGCACCAGGTTCAGGCTCCCGACGACCTTCACGTGCTCGTGCCGGCCCCGGATCTCGCGTACCGCGTCGGCGAGATCCGGACCGAGTTGCGTGGACCCGGCCCACGAGAGGTCGGGCCTGCCGCGGGAGGCCACGTACTTCGGGACGCTGTTGAAGAGCGTGGCGATCTCGTTGTCCTCGCCGCCCTCCTGGTGCGGCCAGTAGGCGGCGAAGATGTCATACGTCCGCCGGCCGAGCAGCAGGGCATCCGTGCCCTCGTACGCGGCACCGATCTGCGCCCCGGCGACCTCGTCCAGCAGGGGCGCCTGCCAGCCGCCGAACGGGAACCCCACCGGGTCCTCGTCGGGGCCGCCGGGCGACTGCCCGACCAGGTCGAGGGTTGCGAACATCTCGATGTGGATGAGTCCCATGTCCTGCTCCCGATGAGTCGGTTGTCTCGGTGGGGAGGTAGACCTGTGGGAGTCGGCAGACTCATCGCCGCGACGGCACCGGCTCCGTATAAGTCTCCCGAAGCGCCCGGGCGCGGTGCGCTGCCTCCGTCCACCGGCGCGAACGGCGCACGGACGTTCCCCACCCACGATAGATCACGGGCCGCGTCCCAACGCGGTGGCTGCCCTGTGCCCGCGTTACTGCGGGTCACCGGCGCGATACGGCGGTGGGAGCGGCCGGCCCTCTCCCCCGGCTCGTTCTGCCGGCACCGGCCGGCGGTCCGAGTCGGGGTCAGGGTCAAGGTGAGGGTGAGGGTGAGCCCGGGCAGCCCGGCATCCGACCCCGGTGCGTCGTATCGCCGACCGACCGACCGCTTCGCGACCGGCGCGAACTACTCGACCGGCGCCTGGGATCGGCCGGGTCGACCGGCGGGCAACACCTCACGAATCGCCTCGGCGAGCGCCCGCCGCTCCTCGGCCAATTCCGTCCGCGTCGCCTCGGATGCCCGGTACATCCGCCGAGCGCGTCCCGCGATCTCGCGACGCTCGGCGATCAGCACGCCGTCCGCCTCCATCCGGCGCAGCAGCGGATTCACCGTGGCGAAGGTGACCTCGAAGTCGTGTTCGGCCAGGTCCGCGAGCATCCACGCACTGTGGAACTCCCGTTCGACCGCCCGGTCGATGATGTGTCGCCGCATTGCGCTCCGCCCAGACCTACCCACCACGGTCCCTTCTCCCCCGAGGCCATGCGGCCTGCCTGCGTCCCCGTCCGAGCACACCGGCCTCAGTCAACAGGCTCGAACCGGGCCGATCTGCCACCTCACGCTGAACGCAATGAGAACAGTGGGTAACCGACGATCCGATCCGCCGGCGGGCGCCGACGCGATGTCGAAGTACGCGGACGGGGTGCGGGAGGCGGCCCGCGTCGTTGCTACTCCGTGTCACCGGATCCGATGTCGACGCCGCCCCACGCCTGGGCCGGCCCCCGTGGCGACTCCTGCTCCCGCCCGTGGACCACCCTGCGAGCGGCAACGTCGGTGCCTATGTGGGCAATCCGACGGCGCGTTCCCCGTTGCGCCGTTGTTGGACGACGACGGCGACGACGAGGAGCGCCCCTTGGGCGACGTTTTGCCAGAAGGAGTTGACTCCGACGACGTTGAGGCCGTTTTCGAGGGCGCCGAGGAGGAAGACGGCGAGGAGTGTGCCGCCGATGCCGCCCTTGCCGCCCTTGAGGGCGCAGCCGCCGAGTGCGGCCGCGGTGATGGCCTTGAGTTCCAGTCCTTCGCTGCCGGAGGTCGGCTGGCCGGAACCGGTGCGCGCGGTCAGGATGACTCCGGCGATCGCCGCGACGACGCCGGCGAGGGCGTACACGGCCACCAGGTACTTGTTGATGTTGATGCCGGCTAGGCGGGCCGCGGTGTCGTTGCCGCCGATGGCGTAGATGTTGCGGCCGATGTCGGTGTACTTGAGCAGGACGTGCACGGCCACGGCGACCACGAACAACGTCCAGATCTGGACGGACAGTCCGAGGATCTTGCCGCGGGCGACGAAGATGAAGAAGTCGTCGCCGAGCACGTAGCCCTGTGCGCGGCCGCCCGCCAGCAGTTGGGCGACACCCTTGTACGCGGCGAGGGTGGCCAGCGTGGCGATGACGGGGTTGACCCGCCCGTACACGATGACGATGCCGTTGACCACGCCCGCCGCGATGCCGACGCCGACCGCGGCGAGAACGCCCAGGGCCGCGTTGCCGTCGGTCGAGGTGAACGCCATGGCGCTGACGACGGACGCGATGCCCGCCTGCGAGCCGACCGAGATGTCGAGCGCGCCGCAGATGATGACGACGGTCTGTACGACCGCGAGCAGGCCGGTCACCGCGACCGTGTCGCCGATCACGGTCATGTTGGCGGTGGTGAGGTAGCCGTCGTCGAGCCAGGCGAACGTGCCGACGACGACGATGAGCGCACCGATGAGGCTGGTGTTCTGCGCGCCGACGGCCGTGGCGACGCGTCGGGGCCACGCCCGGGCGTGGCCGCCGGTGGTGGTGGCGGGCATCGGCGGCGGCGCGTTGGTCGTGGTGGTCATGACGGGTTCCCCTGGGTCGGTTCGGCGAGGTCGTATGCCATGGCGAGGGCGAGGATGCTCTCCTCGTCGGCGTCCGCGCGGTCGAGTTCGCCGGTGATCCCGCCGTTTTGCATCACGACGATGCGATCCGCGAGACCGAGCACCTCGGGCAGTTCGGAGGAGATGACGAGGATGGCGACACCGGCCCCGGCCAACTCGTCGATGAGACGGTAGATTTCCGCCTTGGCACCGATGTCGATGCCGCGGGTGGGTTCGTCCAGGATCAGGATCTTGGGTCGACGAGCGAGCCAGCGGGCCAGGACGACCTTTTGCTGGTTGCCGCCGGACAGCTTGCGCACCTCGTGGTCGATGGAGGGGGTGCGCACTTCGAGGCGGTCGACGAACTCCTGCGCGAGGCTTCGTTCGCGACGCGAGCTGACGAATCGAAAGCGACGCAGGCGGTCGAGGACCGCGACGCTGATGTTGTGCCGGACCGAGCCGGTCATGAACAGCGCCTGGGCCTTGCGTTCCTCGGGTGCGTACCCGATGCCCGCCCGAACGGCGTCCCGGGGAATGCGCAGCCGGAGCGGCCGACCCTCGACGCGTACCTCGCCGGAGCGGATCGGCAGGTCTCCCACGAGGGCGGCGGCCAGTTCGGATCGCCCGGCGCCGACCAGACCGGCCAGGGCAACGACCTCGCCCTCGCGTACCTCCAGGTTCACGTTCGACACGTGTTCGCTGGTGAGGTCGCGGACGTCCAGGACGACGCGGTCGCGCGCGCTGCGTCTGCGGGCGAACAGGGCCGACAGGTCGCGGCCGACCATGAGGCGTACGACCTCGCCCTCGTCTGTGCGCGAGGCGTCGCGTACGCCGGCGAGTTCGCCGTCGCGCAGGACGGCGATGCGGTCCGCGAGTCGGAAGATCTCCTGCATGCGGTGCGAGACGTAGATGATGGCGAGACCCTGGTCGCGGAGTCGCCGGATGAGGTCGAAGAGCGCGTCCACCTCGTGTTCGGACAGCGACGAGGTCGGTTCGTCGAAGGCCAGGACGGTGGCCTCGGTGGTCAGCGCGCGCAGGATTTCAACGAGTTGGCGCTGCGCGGGCGAGAGTTGGGAACCGAGCGCCTCGGGGGCGATGGCGTGTGCGAATCCCAGGCGTTCGAGGTCGGCGCGCATGCGCCGGTACAGCGTGCCTCGGTCGAGCATGCGGCCCGTCTTGCGCGGCAGCGCGCCGATGTAGACGTTCTCGGCCACGCTGACGTGCGGGACGATCTCGGGCTCCTGCGCGATCACGCGGATCCCGTGCCTGCGGGCGTCGGCGGGGCTGTGGAGTTCGCGTGGTGTGCCGGCGACGAGGACGCGGCCGTCGCCGGGTCGATGGTCGCCGTTGATGATCCGGATCAGGGTGGACTTCCCGGCGCCGTTCTCCCCCATCAGCGCGGTGACGGTGCCGCGGGGGAAGTCCAGCGTGATGCCGCGCAGTGCGTGGACTCCGGCGAAGTCCTTGTGGATGTTCTCGACGGCGAGCGCGGGGCCCGGGAGGTCGAGGGGTGGGCTTTTCGTCATGACTGGACCTCGAGGGCGTTCGGGAGGTCGCGGCGACCCGTGTGGGCGCCCGGGTCGCCGCGACTCGTGCCGGGCGGTGCCGTCAGGGGTGGCGGCGGGCTGGTCGACGCGGCCGCGAGCCGAACCGGGTCACGTGCACTTGAGGCCGGATTGTTGCCAGTTCGACGGGTCGACCATCTTGGTGGTCGCGAACGCCTCGGCGGGGAAGGGCTTGCCGTTCCTGAGCCGATCGACCATGGTCTGCACGGCGAGGCCGCCGACCTCGTGGCCATTGATGAACAACGCGGCCTTCATTCCGCTCGGCTTGCCGGAACCCCAGTCCTTGCACGCCAGATAGGCGCCCAGTCCGACGCCGATCACGTCCTCGGATCCATAGCCGCCGTTCTGCAGCGCGGTGACCGCGCCACTGACGTTCTCGTCGTTGCAACCCCACACGATCCAGTGCTTCACCGATCGGTTGCCGCTCACCGTGGCCGCCGTCTTGTTCTGCGCGTCGGGCGGCGTGTTGTCGGTGCCGACCTTGAGCACCTTGACGTCCGCGCCGGTCGCTTGTTTGAACGCCTCGTGGGCGGCCTCGACCCGATCGGTGCAGACCGTCACGTCCTGCTTCCAGGCGGCGATGATCGCGGTGTCGGCCGGAGTCCAGCCCGCCTTCTTGAATTCCTCGGCCGCTCGCCGGCCCACCTGCGTGCCCATCTGGGGACCGCTGAAGCCCACGCGCGGAACCAGCTTGTCCTTGGCGCATTTGGTCGGATCGGCCCCGCCGACGCAGATCTGGTCGTCGGACGCGAGCAGCGGTGCGCCGCCCCGCGTGGCGATGTCGACGACCTGCGGTCCCACCGCGGGGTCGGGCACGACGATCACGATCCCGTTGTACTTCTGCGCCATTGCCGCCTGAACCTCGCTGACGGCCTTGTTGGTGTCGTTTCCGAGGTTGACGACCTTGAGGTCGACCCCGAGGTCCTTGGCCTTCGCGCGCGCGCCGTCCGCCTCGTCCACGAAGTACTGCTGGTCACCTTGCTTCTGCAAATAGGCGATCTTGATGGTGCCGGATAAGGAAACCGGTGGGCCCGAGGGCGATCCGGACTTGTTCTCGTCCTTGCCGGACGAACAGGCCGTGAGCGCCACGGCGAATGCGAACGCCGCCACCATCGCGGCCCTCCGCCGGGTGCGTCTGTGGTGCGTCATGGTCAGCCCCTGTGAATGTCGGCGGTCCGGGAGAACCGCGCATGTTCGATGGTCGATGCGTCCACATGCCCGGCCGTCATGCTTCGCTCCCCTCGACGGAAGCGCTCCGACCTGCCGAAACGGGAGATTCTCGAGGTGAACTCCTCTTGCGCTCGGAAAAGTCGATCTTGCAATCGAACATGAAGGCGCGGTATTCACTCGTAATGCGACTCACATATCTAGCAGTTCCAACATTAACCAACAAGACTCGGTTTGGTAAATACTCTTGCCGCGGCCTCCACCCGACAGGAAAGGGTGCGCACAAAGGATCTTTCCGATAGGCAGAGCGCGGCGCGGGAAACGAACACTGCTATGTTGGAATATGTTGGTTACCTACGGGCGGGAGGATCGGCAATGCTGGCACGTCAGCGACAAAACACGATCTTGGAAATGGTCGCCGATCAGGGTTCCGTCCGCGTCGCGACGCTGGTGCGGAAATTCGGGGTCTCGGACATGACCATTCGACGCGACCTCGAAGTACTGGCCGCGCAGGGTCTGATCGTCAAAGTGCACGGCGGCGCCACGTCGAGGGACGGCAGCTCGACCGAGGAACCGGGCTTCGTGACCAAGTCCGGGCTGCAGGCCGCGGAGAAGGAGGCGATAGCCCGGCGTGCGGCGGCAATGGTCGCGCCGAACAGCGCCATCGCGTTGTCGGCTGGGACGACGACCTGGACACTGGCGCGGCAACTCGTCGACGTTCCGGGGCTCACGGTGGTCACCAACTCGATTCCGGTCGCGGACGTGTTCCACCAATCCGGCCGATCCGATCAGACCGTGGTGATCGTGGGTGGCGTGCGCACGCCGTCGGACGCGCTGGTGGGTCCCGTCGCGGTCGCGGCGTTACGCAGCCTCAACGTCGACATGCTCATGCTGGGCGTCCACGGCATCAGCCCGCGCGTCGGATTCACCACGCCCAACCTGCTGGAGGCGGAGACCAATCACGCCCTCGTGCGAGCCGCCCGCCGTCTGGTCGTGGTCGCCGACCACACCAAGTGGGGCCTGATCGGGATCAGCACGATCGCCCGACTCGGCGACGCGGACACGCTGATCATGGACACGGGCCTGCCCCAGGAAGCACGCGAGCAACTGAACGAACACATCGAAGAACTCGTCGTGGTCGATCCCGTGGATCCGGCCGCCTCCTGACGGACCATCACCGCACGAATCCGGGCCCGAACCTCGGCGCGAACGACGGAGTCGGGGTGTCCAACCCCGGTCGTCAAGAACGGAGTTGGACACCCTCGCGATGCCGTCCGCGGGCGACGGGCGGTGTCAGCGACGTAGCGCGATCCGGTACTGCTGCGTGGCGGCGGGCAGACCGTCCGTACCGTTTGGCCTTGGCCCACTCCCGGACGAGGAACGAGCCGAACTGTGGTCGGCGTTCTTCCTGCCGGTGATCAGGTCGGCGACGCCGGCGGCGGCCTTGTCGGGCAGGCCGGCGGTCAACGTCGTCGCGGGTCGCCACATCACCACGGGGATCGTCCTCAACGGCCGACTCCTGCAAGGCGCCCATGGAGCCGCCGGCGAGATCGGCGTCCTCCCGGAGTCACGCCGGCGGAGCGCCCTCGACGCCATGGCCGCGGGGCCGCGGGGCCACCATTCGCGCGGCAGCGGCCGGCGACACCGATGCCGGACCAGGGGCGAAGAGCTCGCCGAACACCTGGCCGTATCGGATCAACGCATCTTGTCCCGTAGGGAGTTGATGTGCTGTCAGAATTGTCGACGCCGCCGCCCGCCGCGACCTCGTCTCGTCGTGGCGTCGAGCGCGCGGCGGGGGATTGGGGGGTGCGGCAATGACCGAGCACACGATCGGTGGGGCAGACGGTACTCCACCCGAACGGCCCGCGAACGAGGCGGAACTGAAGCCCGCGTTGCACGCGGTGCTGCGGGGCCAGGCGAACAGCGCCATGCAGAAGTGGAAGGACAACGCCAACCAGCAGGTGGACGCGCAACTCGCGCACCTCGCCGACCCGGTGCGCCGGGCGCTGTGGAAGGCCCAGATGGTCGCGCTCATCGACCACTTGGCGCTGGGGGTGTTCGAGGACCTGAAGGTCCACTTCGAAGCTTCCGTCGAGGACGCCCTCGAGGAACTGCTGTCGGTCCGGCACGACGACATCATGAGCGCCGACGTGACCGGCGCACGACTCAAGACCGCCACCAGGGACCGGCTCGGAGCGTTCACCTCGCCCACCAAGCTGATGATCGGCCTCCTGGCCGCGCTGCCGGGCGCGAACGCCAAGCTGGCGGCGTTCGCCCAGCGCTCGACCACCGTCGAACTGCACCGCACGACCACGCTGGCCTCGTACACCGCGGCGTTCGACGACCTCGCCACGATCGTCGCCGATGCGGACGCCGCCCTACTGGACATCGGCTCGTTCCAGCTCACCGTGATCCTCGAACCGCTCACCGCCCCGTTGGTCAAGCACCGCAACGTCGCCCTGCCCCTGCTCCAGGTCACCACGGTCCACCTCGGCGCGCAGATCGACGTGCAACTCGGCACGTCCTACACGCTCTCCGAGGACCAGCAGAAGCAGCGGATCACCAACGTGTGCGCCGCGCCGATCAGCGCGGTCGTCACGGCAAGCCTGAATCTGTCCGGCAGCGTGAGCCTGGTACGGCCCGAGGTCGTCGGCCGGTTCACGTGCCTGTCCACGATGGGGACACTCGCACTGGAGGCGTGCACCTCGATGGTCACGTTCTACGGCAAGCCGTGGCTGGTGTGCATCGCGGGCCTGGAGCCGGAGGAGATCGCGCAGGTCCTCGCGCACTGCCGGAACAACACGATCCTCGCCGCGCTCAAGAAGCGAATGCCGGCGAAGTCGACCGCGCTCGAACTGTCCAAGGCGGTCAACGTACTCGCGTGGCGCGGCGTCGACTGGGATGTCGTGTGCGCCACGATCAACAAGCTCGGCTACACGGAGATCCAGCTTCCCGGCGGGGTCACCGCGCTGACCTGGATCCCCATCCACGAGTCGTGGGTTCCGCGGGCGTTCTGCACCGCGAGCATGGAAACCGACCTGGTCTGTCTGAAACACATGAAAGAGGAGACCGGGAAGACGCCCTCGATCGTCAAGCTCACGAAGTACTTCACCGAACTGGTGGCCGCCTGCGTCGAGGCGTGCGCGCAGTGGCGCCAGGCAGGGCGCCCGGCGGACTTCGACCTGGTGGTACAGCCGCCGCAGGGCGTGGCCGTGTGGAAGATCCGCGTCCGCAAGCTGTACGGCAACCCCCAGGTGTTCCACGTCGACAGCGGGTATGCCAAATCCCCATGGGTGAAGCACCCGAACTGACCCTCCCCCGAAGGCCGGTGCGAACGCCCCACGGCGATCCGCACCGGCCCTCCCCACGCCACGACACAACCGCCGCCGCGCATGTCGACGCGCCGAGTTCGCCCTTTCCCGACCTGCGCCCAACGGTCGTCCGACCCGGTGCCGTCCCAGAACCAACCGGTGAACATCTCACCGGGGTTGGCCAACATCCCGTTCCCCGGTACGGGGGCGTCCAACCACGTCTCGAAATCCCGCCGTGCCCTCGGTATACGCGTGGCCGGCAGGAAACTCTCCGACACCGTGCCTCCGAAGTCCTCAGCCAACCCCGAGGCGGAAACTACACGCGGCCGACGACACGAACGACCGCGCCCCGAACCACCGCCACCCTCTTCGTCGATGGGCGCGCGAGGCTCCCGCCCCCACAGGGGCTCCGCACGGACCCACCGCGTCCGTGCGCTACGGCACCGCGCCAACCAGGCCGCGAGAAAGGGAATGTGGGTGCCAGTCGTCGTCCGACGAGGTCCACAGACGTATGTCACGTTCCAGGAGCGCCGCGTACAACTCGCCTGGCGGCAGCCAACTGTCCAAGGGGACGGCTCCGGCGGCCTTCAATCGGCCGGTGAGGAGCCTCTCCACCGCGATTCCCGCGAGCAGGGCGGGCATGCGACCGCCGTGCCGACGCGCGGTCATGCCCACGCGGCGGGTCACCGTACGGCCGTCCCGATCGCCGGCGACCTCGACCATGAACGCCCCCGCCTCATCGCCCGCGCGCCCGGCGAGCCAGGACAATCCGCGGACCACCGACGTCCACTCCTGCGGACGACGGGGCCTGCCCGTCCGTGCCCTGACCACCGCGAATGCCCCCAAGGCCCGGTTCAGCATGGGGAATTCGCTACCTGCCTTGAAGCTGACCGTGCGCGCCCCGAACAGGTCCGGCAGCACGTCCAGATCGGCCATCTCGTACACCTGATGAACCAGTCGTCTGCCGATCGGCGGCGGGAATCGCACCCACTCCGGCTCCGACCAACCGTGCACCACCGTCGGTACACCACCTCGCGGGGCCTCGAAACGCAGCCCCGCACCGTGCAGCATGGCCGCGAACATCGCCGGTCCCCGGTGACGCCGAGTGTCCGGCGCCGCGGCGCAGCGGATGGCGTCGACCCGTTGAAGGCCCCGCACCATGTCTGCCACCAGCAACGCCTGAAGCCCCGGGACCACCGACGCCCCGATCAGTACCGGAACCGAAGCCGACCGCGCCGCCGCGAGCGCGCCGCGCCGGAACGCCCGGTCCTCGCTGATGTCGACGTACGGAACACCCGCGGCAAGCGCGGCCCGCAATGGCCCCCAGGGAGGCGTGCCATCCGGCTCCATCGACTGGAAGGGCCCGGCGCAGTGCACCACGGCCGCGGCACCCTCCACGATCCGGGCCAGACTCCGTACGTCCGCGTGGTCCGCGATCGCCCAGTCGACGCGCGGCGAATCGAAAGCCTCGGCCGGCCGGCGCCGGGCGACCACGGTCACCGCGACGTGCGGCTGACGCAGCAGGTCATCCACAACATACCGGCCGTAAAAGCCGGTTCCCCCCACGACGACCACCCGCTGTTCCCCCATGCACGGGACACTAACACCGCGGTTGACCTGGTTGGATGCCGCTGCGCCCCCCGCCGCCGAATCCGACCCTCCCACCGATGCCGCGTCGGCGTCTGCACGGACGTTCGCCGCCGCAGGCGTCCACAACATCGCCTGGGGCTGCCACGCCGCGATCGACCCTCAGTGGCTCTTCCGCTTCGCGGACATGCCGCCGCAGGAACACCCGCAGATCTTCGCGACCCTCGGCATGGTGCTCGGCCTCTACGGCATGCTCTACCTCGACGTCGCGCTGCGCCCCGAGCACGGCTTCCTCGTCGCGGCCGTCGGATTCGTCGGCAAGATCCTCGGACCGCTCGGCTGGTTGTGGCTGTACGCCTCGGGCCAATGGCCGTCGGCGTCCGGCATCATCCTCGTCACCAACGACCTGATCCGGTGGCTTCCCTTCGCCTGCTACCTGCGCGACTCCTGGCCGCACTGGGCGGCCCAATGGCGCGAACCACGGCCCCCGGCCGAGCAGCGGTCACCCGGAGTCCCGGCCGAGGACGCTCCGCCGGGACCGAGTGAGGGTGGCGGAAACGCACGTGCGGCTCGCTCGGTCGGGTGGCTAGCCTGACGCCGTCCGTCGAGGGGGAACGCATGAGCGAGTGGGCCACGCTGCTGAGTCGCGCGCCGCGCCGGGTGATGGTGCCGGTGCTGGAACGGTGCGGCGCGGAGATCCGGCGCGGCGTCCTCGGTGGAGCCGCCACCCCGGATCCCCGCGTTGTCGACGCGGTGATCGCGCACGGATCGCCCGCGTCGCGCCACCTGCTCGCCGAGAATCCGGCCGTCGCGCCGCGGACCCTGCGCCGACTGGCCGACCACGCCGACGGCCCACTGGCCTGGCGCCTGGCCGTCCATCCCCGCATCGATCGAGATCTGATGGTGCGCGTGATGGCGATCGCCGACCCGGGCCGAGCCGTGCTCGACAGCTCTCCGTACGACCGCACGGTGGCGGAACGGTACGCGCTCGTCGAATCGGTGAATCCCGAACACATCGTGCACGGCCTGCGCGGGCTGATCGTGCGCGGTTGCCCTCCCACCGCCCGATCCGTCGCATTTCGCGCCGCCCACAATCTGCTGGGCGCACTGGGCCCGAAAGCCGGCCGTGCGCTGTTCACGAGGCATGGACCGCTCATGGACGATGCCGATCGGGACGTGGTGACACGTGCGTTCGCCCATCGCGACGGTCCGGCCATCCTCGACCGGCTCAGCGTCTTCAAAGCCCGGCGGCAGATTCTCGTCCGGCGGTTGCACAACCTCGACGTCGGCCTGCCCGACGGGCACTACTACTACGCCGCGTACATCCACCCCTCGGAAATGCATCTGCTGCTGCTGTCCCCGCGAGCGACGCTGGAATGGGACGAGGTACTGCGCGCCGACGAGGCGCGGCCGTGGGGACCGGTCGGCGCCCTCACCCTCGCCGATCAGCCCGGTTGCCCCGACGAACTCCGGTCCCGCGCGGAGGCGGTCCGGTTCGACCTGCGGACGACAGGAACCCCCGATGCCGATCGCGCCATCGGTCCGTGGTGGCATCGGGTCCCGCCGGGTGCGCGGGTGACACCGCGGGGGTCGGTGCCCGCGGCGCCGCCCCGGTCGCAGGCCCTCCACTCCCTCGGGCCCGCGACCTCGGACGCCTACGATCGCACGTTGCGCGCACTCACCGACGAGTTCCTCGCCGATCACGTCGACGCGTGGGTCGTGGCGTTGCGGATGCTTCCCGAATTCCAGGGCAGCATGATCGAGTTGCTGGAGACGGCCGGTCGCTCGGCGGGTGGCCCGGTGTCGCGGACCCGCCGATCACAGGCGTGACCTCGCGGTGCAGGGCCGGGTGTTCGGGTCCGCCCGTGACCGCCGGGAGTCGGGCTCGGCCGGAATCGGCGGGTCGCTCGAGTCTTCGGAAGCCTCCGCAGCGGTCGATGACGGAGCATCGGCACGCCGAATCGGGTGAATCCGTGGCCCGGCCCCGGCGCGGCTCCGGACAGCCGGCCGGCCGGGCGACACCGTGGGTCGTGTCGCGGAGTGTTCGCGTGTGGGCCCGAACGACCCCGTCGACACGTCGCGGCCGGCCGCCCCACCCCTCGGGCGCCGGCCGCGCCCTACGCGCGACACCGCGCACGTCGTCGTAACCGAACGCGGCCAGGCGCCAGACGACGGCCGGAGATGCGGTCGAAGTCGCTGTCGCGTCGTAGCTGCGCAAGATCCGATTCCTTTCGTTCGCTGCCGCACGCTCCCGCGAACGGACCATCCTGCGGTACCGCGACCGCCGTGTCGCGGTTGGCCCGACGCCGCGACCCGAGCGAACACCCGACGCGTCCGGGTCCGTCGGCGAATGTGATGGTGCGGCGACGAGGTGCCGTATGACTCCGTCCGAAACCAGCGACGCGTCCGGCCCGGGAACATGCGCCGAATTGCCGATCACCGGTGGGATCTTGCGGTGCACCCTTGCCGATCACCCGTCGGACCCGCGATACACCCTTGCCGACGACCCATCACATCCCCCATCCACCAGTGCCCGATCACCGATCGGTATTGCGGTACACCGAGGGCCGGACGCCGACCCGACTCAGGAAAGCCGCGGACAGCGCTCCGGGACTCGCGAAACCGCAACGCTCGGCGATCTGTCCGATGGTGAGGGTGCCGTCGGCCGGCAACTGCCGCGCTCGCTCGATCCGCAGCCGGGTGAGGAACCGATGCGGTGTCTCGCCGGTCGCCTCCCGGAAGACGCGGATGAAGTGGTAGACGCTCAGGTGTGCTTCGGCGGCGATGTCGGCCGGCGTCAGCGGCTCGGCCATCCGGTCGCGCATGACGGCGACGCCCACCCGGACCGCCGCGTGTTCGGGGCCCGGCAGGCGTTCCTGCCGGCCCCGGGTCAGCAGGTGCGCAGCCAGGAACGCGGCGGCCGATTCCGCATACAGATCGTTCGCACCGCCGGCGGCGGGCAGCGCGCGCAAGAGATGTTCGACAACCGGATCGCCCGCACCCGCCGCAGCCGCCGGCGCTTCGAAGTCCGGGTCCGCACCGCCCAGGTGGGCGGCGGCTCGATCGACGGTCGCAGACGGGATGTGCACCTGGATGGTGCGCATGGCGGACGTCGTCCGGTAGGTGCGTACGCTCGACCGACCGGGAACCACGAGTTCCAGATTGCCGGGAAGCAGGCGACTGCGGATCGCTCTCCCGTCGGACTGTGTCCGCATGACCGCGTCGCCGGCCACACAGAGCACCAGATGCAGGTCGCAGACACCGGGCAGCCGAAGCTGATCGACCTCGGGCGCATGGTCGAAGCACTGCACGAGCAGCGAACGCCAGCCCGCCTCACTCCAACTGCAATAAGTGCGCCGCACGGCGGATACGTCGGAGTCTGCGTACGGTGCCAGATCGAAGTCAGGCGAATCGAACACGAGACAACCCTGGCCTCGCACCTTCGCCGACCACGGCCCGAGCGCAGGGATGGAGGCGGGGAACGAGGCGCCCGGCCAATCGATCCCGCGGGATGCCGCGCGAAGGGCCGGCACGGCAACCCTGCGGGGACGCTGCGGGCAAGGTCGGATTCGCGGCCCCGCCCTGGTTGCGAAATTCCCTCGGCGGTCAGAGGAGTTGGGCGGGGGTGGCGGCGGTGAGGCCGCCGTCGACGACGATGTCCTGGCCGTTGATGTAGGACGCTTCGTCGGAGAGCAGGAAGGCCACCGCCGCGGCGATGTCGTCCGAGGTGCCCACGCGGCCTGCGGCGACCACCGCGCCGACGCCGGCCCGCGCCTCGTCGGAGGCCTCGGCGCGGTACGCCGGGGTGTCGGTGTAGCCGGGGCTCACCGAATTGACCCGGATGCGGCGCGGCGCCAGTTCGGCGGCCAGGGTCGGGGCCAGGCTGTGCGCCGCGGCTTTGGTGGCCGTGTAGAGCGCGGTGTTGGGGACCCCGTGGTGCACGGCGAAGGACGCGTTGATCAGGATCGCGCCCCCGTCGGCAAGCAGCGGAAGCGCCTTCTGCACGGTGAAGAACGCCGCCTTGAAGTTGCCGTCGACGACGCGCGTGAACTCGGCTTCGGTAACCTCGCCGACGGGCTGGAAGGCCCCGATCCCCGCGTTGGCGAACACCGCGTCGAGGCGGCCGTGGCGTTCCCGGATCGCGGCGAACAAGGCGTCCAGGTCGCACGGGTCGGTCGCGTCGCCGGAGATGCCGAGGACGCGGTCGCCGCGGTCCGCAGGGGCGTCGGCAATTGCGGAAGCGGGGGTGGCGGCGACGGAGAGGTCGGCGACGGTGCTGTCGAGGCGGACCTTGTCGCGTCCGGTGACGATCACCCGGGCACCCTCGTCGAGGAGCCTGCGGGCGGCCTCCAGGCCCATGCCGCTGGTGCCGCCGGTGACGAGGACGATCTTGCCGCCGAAGCGGGTGCTGTTGTGCGTCATGGATCCAGCGTGCGGGGCCGGCTCGCGGCTATACAGTGCGCGTTTATCGTGGGTGTGGCACCACCAGGATGATCCGCGCGCTCCGCCCGAGGAAGGTCAGGCCGGGGTGGCGAGCCGCAGGTGGCGCAGGGTTGCGAGGCGGGCTTCGGTGTCCGTGCCGGGCCGCGGGTTGTACAGGACGACGTTCCAGTACGGATGGTCGGCGACGGTCAGCGTCGTCGCGTCGAAGTGCAGGTCCCCGGCCTCCGGGTGCCGCAGCGCGTTCACGGCCTGGGCGGGGGCGCCGACTTCGTGCCCGGCCCACAGCTCGGCGAACTCGGGGCTGGCGTCGCGAAGTCCGTCGACCACCCGTGCGAACGCGGAGTCGCCCGGCGCGTGGGCCGCGTCGGCGCGGTACGCGGCCACCACGGCGGGCGCTCCTGCCGCCCACAGGTCGGGGATCGCGCGGTAGCGGGGACTGGTGAAGTACGTGACGAGACAGTTACGGGCGGTGCCGTCGAAGTCGAAGACCGCGCGTGCCGGGTCGTTGAAGGCCAGGACGTTCCAGGAGCGGTCGCGCAGCACCGCGGGCCGCGGGGCCCACGCGTCCAGCAACTGCCGGATTTCGGCTGTCACCTCGGCCGCGGGCTCGCCGCCGGCGGGCGGCGGGTTGAGGCCGGCGAGCAGATAGAGGTGAACGCGCTCCGGATCGCTCAGCCGCAGCGCACCGGCGATCGCGTCGAGCACCTCGGTCGAGACGGAGATGTCACGGCCCTGTTCGAGCCACGTGTACCAGGACACCCCTACCCCGGCCAGCACCGCCACCTCCTCGCGGCGCAGCCCCGGGGTACGACGTCGGCCCGCGGGGGGCAATCCGACGTCGCCCGGTGTGAGCCGCGCCCGGCGATCCCGCAGAAAGTCCCGGAGCGCTTCGCGGCGTTGTTCCGAGGAGCCGCCGGAAGTCGACGAAGTGCTGGTCATCCCCCCACTCTGCCACTTCCCGGGTGCTCGGACCCCGGCCGGGCCCGCCCGGCGCAGGCGGCTGAGGACGGTCCGGTGGAGGGCCGCGTCGGCTCGGCGGTCGCCGGCCCCGTTGAGCCTGCGGCGCCGGGTCTTTGCGGAGGACGCCTCGATCGGGCCGGCCCGAACCTACCCGGCGGTAGCCTCTCGGTCGGTGTGGTCCGCGGGGCCGGCCGGATCGGATCGGAGGCGAGCGAGCATCGCGTCGACCGCCTTGCGTCCGGCCATCCGGAACGAGCCCTTGTGCGAGTCGACCATGTGCAGCCTGACCTCGGTGATCGTGAGCGCCCCCACCAGGCGCTCGTCCGGGTACCGCAGCGCCCACTCCTCCTCGATCCCGGCGACGAACGCGGTCAGATACGCAACCGGCAGCGCGTCGCCGACGATGCGTACCTCGGGATCCAACTCGACCCACAGCGAGTCGTCTCCCCAGCCGGTGGTCGGCGCGAAGTCGAAGGTCACGAAGGCGAAGTCGGACGGACAGGAGGTCTGCCGCACATACCCGACCCGGACGCCGCGCAGGGTGCGCGCAGAAGGACACTGCGGAGGGACGGGCACGACATCGGTCATGCCGACATGTTAGGAACACACGTACGAGTGACGTCACAACGGTGCACCGGCCCCACCTGTGCGCCCACGCCCCGCGCCCCAGCCCGGGCTGATGGCACGTCACCATCGGGCCGAGTCGCACGACCGTCCTCACCGACACCGGCGAGCCACGGTCGCGGCAAAAGCACCCAAAGCCACACATGGCGGCGGACGATGTCGGATGCCGCATGCACGTGCCGTAGCAGCATGGATGCCCCGTGCGTGCGCATGGAGTTGTGGGCATGCGGGTCGCGCATCGGTATGGGGGGACGAAGAGTGGGTAGGGACCCGGGCGTTGTCGGGACCTATCCGGGGAGATTGCATGACGGCATTGCCGCGCCGAATACGGCGTCCCCCTCCGCGTAGCGGCGGCATCCTCGACGGTCGCTATCGCCTGGGGCAATTGCTGGGCGCGGGCGGTACCGCCGACGTCTTCCGGGCCGTCGATCTGCGACTGCGGCGGGAGGTCGCGGTCAAGGTCTTCCGACCCGGCGTGTGTGCGATGACAGCGGAACGGTTCTGCCAGGAGGCGGTGTTGCTGGGCAGGTTGTCGCATCCTGCCCTCGTCACGGTGCACGATGTCGGCTGGCACGAGAGTTGCACGTATGTGGTGATGCGCCTGATCAAGGGTGTCACCCTGCGGGAACACATCCTGGACGGCCCCCTGACCGGCGCCCGGGTTGCCAGGCTCGGCGCACGACTGGCCTCGGCATTGGAATACGTGCACGCGGCCGGCATCGTGCATCGGGACGTGAAGCCGTCCAACGTCCTGATCGGCCCCGGCGACGCCCCGTATCTGGCTGACTTCGGAATCTCGCGCCTCGTCGACGAACCCACCCGCTCCACGCCCGGCACGATCGTCGGCACCATCCCTTACCTCGCGCCCGAGCAGATCCTCGGACAGGGCTCCGGGCCCGCGTGCGACATCCACGCCCTCGGCCTGGTCCTGCTGGAGGCGCTGAAGGGCGAACGCGAATACCCGGGCACCTCCCTCGAGGCCGCCGTGGCTCGCTCGCTGCGCTCGCCGCACATCCCTTCCTACGTGCCTGGCGAACTCGCGTCCGCGATCGGGGCGATGACGCGAGCCGATCCCGCCGCCAGGCCCGGCGCCGCCGAGTGCGTCCGCCTGCTCGACGCCGCCGCGTCATCGTCCGGACCCACGTCCGGCGCGCCGCGCACACCGGTCGTCGCGAACGGCCACGCTGCCCTCACCGAGGTCCTTCCGTCGACGTCGGCCTCGGCCTCGGTCTCGGTCTCACCGTCGGCCGCATCAGGTACGGGGACGGCGCAGCGGAGACGACGTCACCTGACGACCGCGGGTCTGGTGGCCGGCATCATCCTGAGCGCGACCGTGGCGACCGTGGCGGTCCTGAACGACCACAGCGCCTCGGACGCGGACAACAGCCGTCCCGCGCCGACCACCGCGCCCCTCCCGCCTTCGACGCAGGCCCCCGCCCCACCCACCGTCCCCCCGACGACAACCTCCGTCCCGACGTCCTCGGCAGCACCCACGCTCGCGACCGCTCTCCCTCCGCCCCGTGGCACAACCCGCCCCGTCGACAATCAGGTCTCCTCACCCGCCGGCGACGAGTCCCCGACCCGAGGCTCGACCAAGAAGCCGAAAGGCGAAACCAAGCCAAAGGACAAAAGAAACAAATCCGGTACATCCCCCGATATTCCGGAGAAGTAGACCGGCAGCCACCCGCACCCGTTCCGGAGAACGACCGGAGACCCAGGTCCTTCACCGCCCTCACCGCCCTCACCGCCCTCACCGCCCTCACCGCCCTCACCGCCCTCACCGATCACGGCGAACACGGCGAACGGCTGGGAGAGTTCTAAACGTTCAACGACCGCGCGATGCGCCTCGCGGCGAAGCTGGGGTTCACCCGGGGTGGAGCGGTTCGAGGAGTACGGCGCCGAACAATGGTTCGGCGTGTACTCCTCGCTCACGCCATCCGATTGAGCCCCTCCTCCACACGCAAGTACACAAGCCGGCCCACGTGGTCGTCGAACTCGCCGAGGTGGCCGAGGGCCGGGAGGTCCTACGCCTTGGGATCGCACGCGCCGGACACCGTCAAGCCCACGGCGCTCCGTCGGACATGGCTCAGCGACGCCCCAGGATCTCCGTGACCCGGGTGAACCCGTCGCTGCCGTGGCCCAGTCCGATGGCGCGGCGGGCCATGCCCTCGGCCGCGCGCATCACGCCGGCGTCGATGCCGTGTGCCTCCGAGGCGTGCACGATGTGCGCCATGGACGCTGCCGCCGACGTGATCGGGTTGCCCTCGCCGGAGTAGGTACCGTCGTCCACCTCCTCCGCGGACTGCTCGATGATCGCGGGCAGGATCGCCCCGATGCCCTTGGCGAACGGCGCCAGTTCCCGCGCGCCGATGCCCTCCGCCTTCGCCAGTGCGAGGGCGTGCGCGTAGCCGGCCATCGCGGTCCAGAAGATGTCGAGTAGCGCGACGTCGTACGCCGCCGCCCGGCCGATGTCCTCGCCGAGGTGGGTGTGGGTGCCGCCCAGTGCGTCCAGTACCGGCCGGTGCTCGCGGTAGAGGTCCACCGGTCCGCTGTAGATGAACACCCCCGCCGGCGTTCCGATGGTCGTGGTCGGCGTCATGATCGCCCCGTCCAGGTACCGGACGCCCCGCTCGGCCGCCCATGCGGCGGTATCGCGGGCCCTGTCCGGCGTGTCGGCGGTCAGGTTCGCCACCGTGTGCCCCTTCAGCGCGTCGGCCACTTCGGCGCGGCGCAGTACGGCATCCGCCGCGTCGTAGTCGACCACGCAGACCACGGTCAGCGCACTTGCCGCGACCGCCTCCTCGGGCGACCCGGCACCGATCGCGCCGCGCGCGACCAGGTCGTGTTCCCGGCCCGGCGTCCGGTTCCAGACCGTGGTCCGCAGCCCGGCGTCGACGAACGCGCCGGCCAGGCTTCGCCCCATCGGACCCAGACCGAGCACGGTGACGGCAGACTGTTCGGTGTGTGAGGACATGATTCGACTCCCGTGAAACAAGCGGAACAGATGGAATAGCGGGACAAACGGAGCGTGTGGAAATGTCGACGGACGACGATCGACCGACGACAGGGAATGGAGGGGCGAGATGACGCGCAGTCGGGCCCGGGACACGAACGTCTGCGGAGTGACGGCCGCGATCGCGGTGATCGACGGCAAGTGGAAGACCGCGCTGCTGTGGGCCATGGAGTTCGGCCCGCAGCGCCCCGGAGAACTGCGTCGGCGACTGCCGGGCCTGAGCGAGAAGGTGCTGACTCAGGCGCTGCGCGAGATGGAGGACGACGGGATCGTGCGCCGTGAGGTGTACGACGTGCTGCCGTTGAAGACCCTGTACTCGCTGACCGACTTCGGCCGCGACCTCGCCGACGCGCTCGCTCCCCTGTCCGACTGGGGGCACCGCCGCCTGGAGCGGCTCGCCGGCACCCAGCCGGTCTCGTGATCCATCCGTCACCCCACGTCTCGCCCGCTTCGGCGGCCTCTCGACCGCCCGCAACCAGCCTCTCCTCGCCGCCGCCCGCCGCCAAGTACCCACAAAAAAGTGGGTACCGGGCGGCTCGCGGACGCAGCGCCGACGTCCGTTCGCTCGTGGGATCGGCGACGCCGGCGAGGCGTCCCGGGCACCCTCCGGGAGGTGGCTGCGGGAAAGGCGATCCACTCCGTGGACGCGGCCGCGTGCGCCGGTGGTCAGCAGGGAGCGCGCGGGTCGTCTGCGTCCCGCGCCTGGGTGCGGACCTCTTGGGGTGTGGTGTCGTACAGGGCGCGGAAGGCCCGGCTGAGGTCGCCGGGACGGAGCCCCCAGCGCACGGCGGTCTCACCGATGGTGCGATGCCGTAGTGCCGGGTCGGCCAGGTCGGCGTGGCAGCGTTCCAGGCGGCGGCGCCGGATCGTCGAGGCCACGGACTCCGGTTCGTCGCGGAAGAGTTCGTGGAGGGCACGCACGGAGATGTGGTGATGGGCGGCGATCGCGGCGGGCCGCAGTGCGGGGTCGGCCAGATGGTGGTCGATGAACACGCGCACGCGAGCGAGCAGCGCCGCCTTTCGGGTGGCGGCGGGCAGGGTGCCATGGGCGTCGAGAACGGCCGCGAGCACGGTCGAGGCGAGGTCGACGCCGATGGCACCCAGGCGGGCCAGGTGTCCGGGAGAACTGCCGCGCGCGGCTCGGGGCAGTTGCGCGAGGTAGGAGGCGAGCAACGAAGCCGGTCCGGTGCGGGTGCAGACGGGTTCGCCGAGCAGCCGGTCGGCACGGCCGCCCGCGAGCGGGAGGGTGCCGCGCGGCAGGCGCATCAGCGTCAGCCGGGTCCGGCGGCCGGCGTCGGTGAAGTCGCAGTCGAGCGGGTGGGAGGTGGAGAACAGCGTCATACCGCCTGCCTCCAGACAGGCGGTACGACGGCTCTGCTCCAATCGGATCGGGGTACCGCGCACCAGCACCAGGTAGTAGCACTCGGGATCGTGGCGGCGGATCTGCACCGCGGAGCGGCGCGCCGTCATCGGCGAGAAGCCGAAGGCCGTCACCTGCGTGTGCGGCGCCTCCACCGCTTGCGCGGCGCCGGAAAACCGGGCCGAGTGCGCGCTGCGAATGGACACGGGCATGACCTGCCGGCCGACCATCTCCGCCCACCAACCGAACCGGTCCGGCGCCGGGACGCCGTCGGTGCTCACCACCGAAGACCCCGCCGTGCCGGGAACCTGCCACGAAGCTTCCTCATGGACGGTCATCCGGCGATCCTGCCGCACGGGACGAAGACCCGGAAGAACCTTTCAGGCCCATGAAACACCGCGCGTGGAGCAGGACCACCGCACACGCAACCCGCGCAATCCCGACACCATCCATTCCATGCGCCATTCCATGCGAGCGGAGCGCCCGGTCGGCACCCGCCGGCGTAAACGTGCCGGTAGCACCGTCGCCCAATGGCCCCCGGACAACGCCCACTTCGCAGTCACCCCGGTGCCTCGTCGATGTGGTTCGGCGTCCCGGGCCGCCGCGAAGTCGGCTCCGGCGGACGGGGATCGCGAGCAACCGGGGGCCCGCGCAGCGGTGCCCGGTCCAGGGGCGGGGTCACTCCGTGACGGTCGGGTGCGTGCCCAGGAACGGGCGCACTTCGAGCCATTCGTGGATCGGGCGCCCGCCCGCCCCGGGGGCGGCCGACAACTCCCCGGCCAGTTCGACGGCGCGCTCGTAGCTCTCGACGTCGATCAC
>NZ_JBVHLU010000080.1:0-54795 GCF_055558835.1 Embleya sp. NPDC025285 | reverse complement strand
AGCACGTTGATCAACTCGCTGCAGTGGCACGACAAGCAGTGGGGCCTGGAGACCATGTGCGTCGGCGGCGGCATGGGCATGGCGATGGTGCTCGAACGGCTCAGCTAGGCCCTGTCCGGCGGACAGGACCTGTGGGCGGGCCTTTTGGGCGTGCCTTCGGTCGAGCCGCCGAGATCCGCGGACAGGCTCCCGGGTCGGGTCAGTCGGTGTCGTCGCCGTGCCCGGGTGGTTGCCGGCGGTACTGCTGGGCTCCGTGGCGGTCCCGGACGGTGACGCCCAGTTCGCGCAGCCCGTCCAGGGCCTCCTCGGCCGCGCCGGTCCGCTTGTCGGCCAGTGCCCGCTTGCGCGTGCGCAGCAGGGTGTGCGCGGCCGGGTCGAGGTCGGGGGTGCCGTCGACCCACGCGCCGAATTCCGTCTCGCGCGGGTCGGTCGTACCGCGCCACGGGTAGTCGAATCCGGCGAAGGCCTCGCGCAGTCGTTGCGTCGGCAGGTCGGTCGCACGGACCCGGGCGAGTTCGGACTCGGCCCCGTCCAGGGCGACCAGGTCTCGGCCGTCGGTGAAGACGGCGTCGATCCGGTCCCGGCGTACGTGCAGGCCGGAGCCGTCCCGGTGGATCGCGACGTGGTCGGCGGCCACGGTCACCACGGGGCTTTCCCGGAGGGCCTCGGTGATCAGCCACGCGCCGGTCACCGCGCCGAGCACGGTCGCGATCGGTACCGCCCAGACTGTGGGCAGTCGTGCGGCGAGTCGAAGCGGGCCGGGTGCCGCGCCGACCCGGTCGATCAGCCAGTCGACGAGCGGCCCGACCGCGAAGCCGGCGCCGAGGCCGAGCAGGGTGGCGCCGATTCCGATCACCCAGAGCCACACCGGTGGCATCCGGACCGTGACGGTCTGCTTATCCGTCGCTGCGCTGCCCATCGTGCCCCCATGGCTCGTCCGGTGTCGCTTTCGGTCTGTGGTCCGGGTTCGCGTTCGGCGTTCGGTCGGGTGCCTCGTCCCGTATCTCGCTCGGGGCGGGTGCCAGGTACCGCGCGACGGTGCGGCGCAACGCGGGCGTGGCGTCGCGGGACGGTTCGGCGTTCAGGTACACGGCGTCCACGACGGTCTGGAGCCATTCGGCCGCCTCGATCGGGTCGAGCGTCGCGTCGATCGTGCCGTCGGCGATGCCGCGCTCGATCAGGTGGGCCAGACCGTCCCGGACGATTCGGGCGGTGCGGGTGACCACGTCGACCAGTTCGGGATCGCGGTCGACCTGGCGCAGCAGTTCCACGAGCAGCCCGACCGCGCTCGGGTCCCGGGCGTCGGAGGCGAGAGCGGTGGTGAGTTCGACGATCGCCTCGACGGGGTGTTCGGCGTCGGCGAAACGGGTCACCAGGTCGCGGGACAGCGGCAGATCGCGTTCGAAGATCGCGCGGAACACCGCCCGCTTGTCCGGGAAGTAGTAGAAGACGCCGGCCGTGCTGATGCCGGCTGCCCCGGCGATGTCGGCGACGGTCGTCGGCTCGAACCCCTGCTCGGCGAACAGCCGCGCGGCGGCGAGCGTGATGGCCTCACGCCGCCGGGCCGTTCGTGCGGCGTCCACGGTGCGGGGCACGGGGCTGCCTTCCGATTCGATAACCGATTGATCACTCTAAGAATAGCAGCCTCGCTCGGTCGCTGGTGGGGATGTCGTCGGGGTCGGGGCGGGCCGACGGGGGAGCGGGTGGGTCGGCGCGCTACGGAGTCGGTATTTCTCGCTGCGCGGGTGCCGGATCCGGGTCCGGGTCCGGGTTCGATTCGGGTTCGGGATCGGGTTCGGGTTCGGATCCTCGGTGGGGTTCGGATTCGGGTTCCGTCTCGGCGAGGTAGTCCTCGTAGACGCCCACTTTGTAACCGATCAGGTCGAGGCACTTGTGGAGCTGGGCGATCTGGGCGTGGATGCGGGACTGGTGTTCGCGCAGGATGGCCAGGCGCTCGCGTTCGGTGCCATCGCCGGTGCGGGCCAGTTCGGTGTAATGGCGGATGGCGGGGATGGGCATGCCGGAGCCGCGCAGGATCACGCACATGTTGAGCCAGGCGATGTCGTGCTCGGCGTACAGGCGTCGGCCGCCGGGGTCGCGACGGACCGGGTTGGCCAGGATGCCTTCGCGTTCGTAGAAGCGCAGTGTGTCGATGCTCAGGCCGGTACGGGTCGCGACCTGGCCGATGGTCAGGTCCTTGTGGGTGTCTGTCACGGGTCCAAGGATGGGACTTGACCTGGAGTCGGGTCCAGCTCGTAGATTTCCGGTCGGGAACGCCGCCGGGATCGGGGGCGGGAGCACTTCCCGTCGGGCTGCCGGGGTCGTGTCGCACGCGACCGGCCGGCCCGCGGACCATCGTCGAACACGTTCGCAGGGCCATGCCCGGACGCGAGCGCCCACACGCACACGCCCGCACCACGAGGCCGGTGGAACACGCCGGTTCGAGCATCGGCGCCGGCAGGAACACCGAAACAAGAGGAGCACGAACATGCGCTACCGCACCCTCGGCCGCACCGGCATCCAGGTGAGCGTGCAGGCCCTGGGCACGATGATGTTCGGCGCGGTCGGCAATCCCGACCACGACGACTGCGCCAGGATCGTGAACGCCGCGCTGGATCACGGGATCAATTTCGTCGACACGGCCGACATGTACTCGGCCGGTGAATCCGAGGAGATCGTCGGCAAGGCGCTGCGCGGTCGGCGTGACGACGTGGTCCTGGCGACCAAGGTGCACTTCGCGATGGGGGAGGGGGTCAACCGGGGCGGCAACTCGCGGCGCTGGATCACCACGGCGGTGGAGGACAGCCTGCGGCGGTTGCGGACCGATTGGATCGACCTGTACCAGGTCCATCGCCCGGACGACTCGACCGACATCGAGGAGACCCTCTCCGTCCTGACCGACCTGGTGCGGCAGGGCAAGATCCGCACGTTCGGCTGTTCGACCTTCCCGGCCGAGGACGTGGTCGAGGCCCACCACGTGGCCGAGCGGCGCGGATTGCAGCGGTTCCGGACCGAACAGCCGCCCTACTCGATCCTGGCCCGGGGCATCGAGGCATCGCTGCTGCCGGTGTGCGAGCGCCTCGGCATGGGCGTGCTGACCTGGGGCCCGCTGGCGTCCGGCTTCCTCACCGGCAAGTACCGCAAGGGCGGCCCGATCGATCTGACCTCCGGTCGGGCCGGCCTCAACCCCGGACGCTTCGACCCGAGCCTGCCGGTGAACGCCGCCAAGCTCGACATCGTCGAGCAACTGGTCGAACTGGCCGAGGAGATCGGCTGCACGCTGCCCGAACTCGCGGTGGCCTTCCCGACGGCGCACCCGGCGGTCACCTCGGTCATCATCGGGCCGCGCACCATGGCGCAGCTCGACGCGTTGGTCGAGGGGGCGACGCTCACCCTGGACGACGCGGCGCTGGACCGCATCGACACGATCGTCGCGCCGGGCACGAACACGTATCACCCGGACGGCGCGTGGACCCACCCGGCGCTGGCCCGCACCGCCCTGCGCCGACGCCCGGTGACCGATCGCGCGGCCGGCTGACCTCCCCGGACGCTCCCCGGACACCGGATGCGGACCGTACCCGTTCCGGTGTTCATCCGCGGAGTCCGGCACGGGCGTTCCGGGTGGGGGCCGGTGGGCTCGGTGGGCTCGGTCCGCGGGAGAGGCGGGAACCCGACCTCGGTGGGAACTTACCCGGGGTCTCGGCCGACTGAGTGTCCGGGTTCGCGTTCGCGGGCCGACCGTCGGCACTTCCGGGGAGCAAAACTGTGCGGGGCAGCAAGGTGTGTGGCATGGCCGCCGTGGTGGTTTTGTTCGCGACGGCGTGTGGGGGTGACTCGAAGGACACGAACACCGCCGCTTCGGGCCCGACCGCGTCCGCGACGGGAGCGGGCGGAGGCGGGGCGTCGGGCTTCCCGGTGAAGGTGACGGACTGCGCCGGTGCCGAGACGACGTTCACCGAGGCGCCGAAGAAGGTGGTCACGAGCAACGCCTCCAGCCTGGAGATGTTGTTCTGGCTCGGCGCCGGGGACCGGGTGGTCGGCACCGGCTTCCCGCCGGGCAAGGGCACGATGCCGGCGCAGTTCGCGGCGCAGGCCGACAAGGTCCGGGTGCTCGGCGACATGGTGATCCCCAAGGAGCAACTGCTCGGCTCGGGCGCCGACCTGTACATCGACACCTTCGCCGACATGGGCGGCATGGGAGCGATGGGGTCGGGGCCCTCGGCCAAGGAGTTCGCCGCCGCCGGCATCAAGCACATCTATCTCAAGTCCACCGCGTGCGCGACCAAGCGTCCCGGCCCGCAGCAGGACCTGAGCGCGGTCGAGGCGGACATCAAGGAACTCGGGGCGGTGACCGGGACGTCCGCCCGGGCCGACGAACTCGTCGCGGGCATGGAACAGACCGTGGGCACGGTGCGCACCGCACTCGCCGGCCTGCCGCAGGATCGGCGGCCGAGCTACTTCTTCTTCGACTTCGACGCCGGTACCAAGCAGCCGATCGCCGTATGCGGCAAGCAGGTCGCCAACGCGGTGATCACCCAGGCCGGGGCGCGCAACGTGTTCGCCGATTGCGCCGGCGACTTCAAGCCCGTCGCGTGGGAGGACGTGGTCGCCAAGAACCCGGACTGGATCCAGCTCGGCGTCCGGAACAAGGGCAGCGCCGAGGCCAACGCCAAGGCGTTCGACGACGCCGAGCGATTCCTGCGCACTTTCGACGCGACCAAGGGCCTGAACGCGGTCCGGGACGGCAGGTTCGTCCGGATCGGCTCGGAGAGCACCACGATCGCCGGGGTCCGCAACGCCGAGACGGTGCGGCGGATCGCGAGCACGATCCACCCGGACCTGGTCCGGCCCGCACCGGCCGCGGGGTAGGCCCGGTGTTGTCGGTATCCGAGCGCACGACCCGCCGTCGGGACCGGGCGGCGCCGCCGCCGGCCGACGAGGAGCGGGCCCGCCCGGCGCGCACCGCGTGGGTGGTCGCCGTCCTGGCCGTGCTCCTGGTCGTCGCGTTGACCTCGGCGGTGTCGTTGGGTTCGGTGGACATCCCGATCGGTGAGGTGTGGTCGGTGGTCGGGCGCCGGCTGACCGGCGAGCCGCCCGAGGCCGGTACGCGCGACCTGATCGTCTGGCAACTCCGGCTGCCGCGTGCCCTGTTGGCGGCGGTGGTCGGCGCCGGGCTGGGCCTGGTGGGCACCGCCGTACAGGCGCTGGTGCGCAATCCGCTCGCCGACCCGTACCTGCTCGGCATCTCCTCCGGCGCCTCGCTCGGCGCCATCGCGGTGATCGTGCTCGGCGCGAGCACCGGTGGCCTGCTCGGACTCGGCCTTTCCGCCTCGGCGTTCGCCGGTGCGTTGGCGGCGTTCGCCCTGGTGTGGGCCCTGGCCCGACGAGGTGGCGGGTTCTCCCCGCTGCGCCTGGTCCTGGCCGGGATCGGGGTGGGCCAGTTCCTGTCCGGATTCACCAGCTTCCTGGTACTTCAGGCGGGTGACGAACAGCAGACGCGCGGCGTGCTGTTCTGGCTGATGGGCAGCCTCAGCGGCGCGCAATGGGAGCAACTGGCCCTGCCTGCCGCGGCCGTGGCCGCGGGGCTGATCGGGTTGCAGGCCCGGGCCCGGGCGCTCAACGCGTTGCTGATGGGCGACGAGACGGCCGCCGGGCTGGGCGTGGACGTGGCCCGACTGCGGCGCGAACTGTTCGCGGTGACCAGCGTGTTGACCGGTGTCCTGGTCGCCGTGTCGGGGGCGATCGGCTTCGTCGGACTGATGGTTCCGCATGTCTGCCGGCTGCTGATCGGCGGTGACCACCGCCGACTGCTGCCGGTGTCGGCGTTGTTCGGCGCGGTGCTGTTGGTCGCGGTGGACACCGTGGCCCGGACGGCGGTGAGTACGCAGGAGTTGCCGATCGGCGTGGTCACCGCTGTTCTCGGCGCCCCGGTCCTGCTGCTCCTGCTCGATCGACGGCTGGAGACACGATGACGGGCGGCGGCGTGGGCGATCGCGCGGATGGCGGGCCGGGCGAGGAGGTGCGCGGCGTGGGCGCCGAGCAGACGCGAATCACCGTGCACGATCTGCGCGTCGCCCTCTCCGGCCGGGACATCCTGACCGGGGTCGGGCTGATCGCGGCGGGTGGTGAGATCACCGGCCTGGTCGGCCCCAACGGCAGCGGCAAGTCCACCCTGCTGCGCACGATCTACCGACACCTGAAGCCGCAGGCCGGCCGGGTCCTGCTCGGCGATCGGGACCTGCGTGCGATGACCCCGGCGGCGGCGGCCCGACATGTCGCGGCGCTGCCGCAGGAGCGGGAGAACGACTTCGATTTCACCGTGCGCGAGGTGGTCGCGATGGGGCGGACCCCCTACCAGAAGGCGTTCGCCGGGGACAGCGCCGCGGATCGGGCGGCGGTGCTGATCGCGCTGGTCCAGGCCGGAGTCGAGGCACATCAGGGCCGGCGCTTTTCGACCCTGTCCGGCGGTGAACGCCAACGCGTCCTGCTGGCCAGGGCGTTGGCTCAGGAACCGGACGTGCTGGTGCTGGACGAGCCGACCAATCACCTCGATGTGCGGCATCAGGTCGAACTCCTGGCGCTGTTGCGCGCCCAGGATCGTACGACGCTGATCGCGCTGCACGACCTCAACGCGGCGGCCTCGGTGTGCGATCGGCTGCACGTACTGCACCGGGGCCGGTTGCGCGCGTCCGGGTCGCCGCGCGAGGTGCTCACTCCGGAACTGCTCGCCGAGGTGTTCGGCATCCGTGCGGTGATCCTCGACCACCCGCTCACCGGTGATCCGCTGATCGCGGTCGACCACCGGACGACGGCGGCTCCGGTGACTCCGGTGACAGCCGGGCGAGGCGGCGAATTCGGGTTGCGCTCGGGCGGATGATCGGGTTGGGTTCGTGCTCGTGAGTGCCCTGAATGATCTTGTGCGTCCGGACCGCTATCCGCGCTCCTCCCGCTATGACCCCGCCTGGCTGCTCGACCTCGACATGGGGCCGAACCCGTTGTGGTTGCTGGAGGACCTCGCCCGGGACCTCGACCTGCGCCCCGGGATGCGGGTTCTCGACCTCGGCTCCGGCAAGGGTGCCACGTCGGTGTTCCTGGCTCGCGAGTACGGCGTGCAAGTCGTCGCTGCCGACTTGTGGATCGCCCCCGAGGACGCGGCGGCCGTTTTCGCGGACGCGGGTGTCGGCGACCGGGTGGAGGCCGTTCGCGCCGAGGCGCACGCCTTGCCGTTCGAGCAGGAGAGCTTCGACGCCGTCGTGAGCGTCGACGCGTTCGAGTATTTCGGCACGGCGGACAACTATCTGCCCTATCTGGTCGGGTTTCTCCGTCCGGGCGGACAACTGGGCATGGCGACTCCCGCGATGACCCGGGAAGTCCGGGAGATCGGGGCGATCCCGCCGCACATCAAGCAGGTGGTCGGCTGGGAAGCGATCGCCTGGCACACGGCGCAGTGGTGGCGCTTCCACTGGGAGATCACCGAACTGGTCGAGGTCACGTCCGCGCGGTTGCAGCAGGACGCCTGGCGGGACTGGCTGTTGTGGGCTCGGGCAGGGGCCGAGCATCAGCCGGACGGACCAAGCGCGAACCGGGCCGTCATCGACATGCTCACCACGGACGGTGGGGAGTTCCTCTCCTTCGCGTTGGTCACCGCACGCAGGAACCGCGCGGGATCGAGTCGCCCCGATGGGGTGGCCCCGGGCTGATGTCGGTGGTTCGGTACGCGACCTCGGAGGGCGAGGGCGGCGAGGCCCGGGAGGACACGTTCGGGAGATGGACAGGTGACCCGCGCCGGTTCACCTCTCCCCGAAGCCGGGGACAGCGGGTACGGCGGGCGGGCGCCGACCCGGGGTTTCGGGTCGGGCACCGGCCGGGGTCTCGGGTCGGGCGTGGGCCGGTGGTGTGGGGACGATGTCCAGCCGGCTCGGGCCGTTGACCATCAACGACGGGATGGGCGTCGGCGGTTGTTCGGGGTGCGCGAGCGCGAGGTCGGGGAAACGGTCGAACAGGGTGGTCACCGCTATCCGGGTCTCCAACCTGGCCAGGTGCGCGCCGAGGCAGAAGTGCGGGCCGTACCCGAAGGCCAGGTGGCTCTTGTCGGCGCGGGTGGCGTCGAACGCCTCGGGGGCCTCCGGGTGTCGCGCGGGATCGCGGCCGGCGGCGGCGAAGGCGATGATGATCGGATCGCCCCGACCGATGACGACACCCTCCCCGAGGTCGATGTCCTCGATCGCGTAGCGCAACGGGAGATGCATGACCGGGCCTTCGACCCGCAGCGTCTCCTCGATGACGTCCGCCCAGTCGATGGCGTTCGCGCGGAGTCGGTCGAACTGATCCGGGTGGGCGAGCAGTTCGGCCAGGACGTTGGTGATCAGGTTCACCGAGGTCTCGTAGCCGGCGCCGAGCATCAGGAAGAGCGAGTCGAGGAATTCCTGTTCCGAGGGCGTCGTCCCGACGCTCGCGGCCGCGGTGAGCAGGTCACTGGTCAGGTCGGCGCCCGGGTTCGCCCGCTTGTGCTCCAGCAACTCGACCAGCCGGCACTGGAGTTCGATCCGCCGAGCGATCGCCTCCGCGGCGTCGATCGTGGTGTCCATTACCGCGTCGATGGCCCGGCCCAACCCCGGCCGCAGTGCCTCGGGCACGCCGAGCAGGTCGCAGATGACGGTCATCGTCAGCGGCAACGACAACATCTGCCGTACGTCGACGCTCTCGCCGGGCGGCACCGCCGCCAGCACATCGACCAGGCGATCCGCCGTGGCCTGGATCCGCGGGCGCAGCCGCTCCACCCGGCGCGGGGCGAACGAGGGCGCGACCCGTGCGCGCAATCGGCGATGCTCCTCGCCATACGTGTTCACGAAACCCTGTTGGAGCGCGACCGGTGCCATCGGCCAGCCGTCGGGCAGTTCGGCCAGACCGGGCCAGTGCCGACGGAAGTCGCGGGAGACCCGGGGGTCGGTGGTCAGCGCCTGGATCACCTTGTGCCGGGTGATCGACCAGGCCCGCACCCCGCCCGGGAGTTCGACCAGGACGGCCGGACCCCGGGCGCGTAGCGCGGCGGCCTCGGCGTGTGCGTCGCGGGCGGTGGGATCGAGTACGGGACATCGGTGCTGGGGTTCTGCCGACATGCGAGGCTCTCCTCGAGGGAACGTGCAGAGTGGCCACCGCGCCTGCGAGGCGCACGGCGCGGCCGTGTTCGCGCGTCACACCCGACCCCGGCGGGGCCGCATGCCCCTTCTTCTACGCCTGGTTCCGCGTCCTGACAACACCGTCGGCGGGGGCGACCGGCGCTTTGCCTCGATCGGCGACCAGGCCGGCCTGATCGCGCGCCCATCCGCGAGGCTCGTGCGCGCGGTGCGCAAGCCGCGCCGGTTCCCTGGCGCGGGCGCGCGCCCCGTGGCCGGGCGACGTACACCGATCGCCGGGCATTGCCGGGTGGGGTCCGACGCACGGTCCGGGGATCGGCGGCGTTCTGCCGTGGCCTTGGACTCACGGTCGTCCAAGGCGCGGTCGGGTGATCAGCGCAGAGTCGGTACGGAGCCGCCGTCGGCCCAGGTCGTTTCGACGCCGGGCAGGCTCCTGCGCCATCGCTCGGTGAGCTCGGCGAGGTCGGTGGCGCTCGGCGGGTCGGCACCCAGGCCGATCGCGTAGCGGGTGCGCGAGTCGGACACGAACGGGCGGGGCCACGCGTGCGCGTCCTGGACACCAGCCTCCTGCAAGGTGGTGAGCAGGCCGCGGATGCGACCGCGCAACCGTCCGGTGGTGGCCGCGCACTCCTCGGCGGAGGCGGGCAGTACGGTCAGCACCGCCCATGCGGCGTGCCGGCGGTGCAGGGGCGGCGGCTCGATCAGGGCGGCCCACGGGTCGCGATCGTCCCGTTCGGAAGCCTCGCCCGGCGTGAGCAACTCCCACGCGCGGTACAGCTCGTCGACCAGCAGATCGCGCCCGCCGGGGCCGACCTGCTCGGTACACGAGCGCACCGGGTGGGTCGGCGTCAGAATCGACACCGGCCCGCCGGTGACCGTGCCCGCGCGGGCGGTGTCGTCGTCCAGGGCCACCGGTACGCGCCAGTCCCACGCGGCCCAGCCGGCGAAGAAGTACGCCGGCAGGTCCTCGTCGGCCACGTGCGCGGCCTCGCGCGTGGTCCGGGCCGCGAGTACCGACCAAGCCAGGCCCGGGAGTCCGCCGAACGGGGCCGCGTCCAGGCCGCGCGCTCGCGCCCACGCCTTGATCCGTCGGGCCAGGTCGGCGAAGCGCTCGTGGTCCGCGCCGACCGTGCCCCGGATCGCGTCCGCGTCGGTGACCGCGCTCAGGGTCACCGCGGCCGGCTCGCCCAGTTCGGCGCGCCGGGCCACCGCGTCGGCGGGGGCGATCCGCCCGGTGCCGATCAGGGCCAGATCGACGGGCGAGTCGTCGACGCGCAACCGAAGGCCCGGTACCCGCGCGCCGAGCACCGGCCGGATGCCGCCGGCCTCGGGCAGCGCTGCCGCGATCCGCGCCGCGATGTCGGCGGGGTCGACGGTGCCGGGCAGGGCTGCCACCAGATCGAGGTCGGCGTCGGGCGACGCGCAGCCCATCCGACG
Organism: Embleya sp. NPDC025285; assembly: GCF_055558835.1. Classification (NCBI taxonomy): domain Bacteria; kingdom Bacillati; phylum Actinomycetota; class Actinomycetes; order Kitasatosporales; family Streptomycetaceae; genus Embleya; species Embleya sp. NPDC025285. Next base: position 44,221 of record NZ_JBVHLU010000080.1, on the reverse strand, counting down.
CGAGCCGACCACCGACACGACGCCCTCGCCCAACGCCGCGGAAACACGCCTGGCGATCCGCCGGGTTCGGGCATCGCCGTCCGGGTCGTCGGCGCGGGGCGCCCGAGTGTCCCCCGGGCGGTCGGAGCGGGGCCGGAGGTGGGCATCGCCTTCGGGATCGGCGGCGCGGTGCTCCCGGGTGTCGTTGCCCGGGTCGGTGGCGAGGGGTGCCCGTGCCGTTCCTTCCCGTTCGGCGCCGACCGGCTCCCGTACCCGATCCGAGGGTTTGCGTGCCCGACCCCCGGCGACGGAACCTTCGCGGCTCCCGGTCGCGTCGGTACCTGCTACCGGATCCGGATCGGGCAGCTCGCGCAGTTCGCCCGTGCCCAGCGTGAGGACGGCTCGCGGGCGCATCGGTTCGTCGCCTCGGCGGGAGAGCAGGACCAGTTCCCCGACACGAGCCGTCATCGGCTCCAGTTCGCGTGCGCACGCGGCGGCGACGCGCTGTGCATCGGTGCCGCGGCCCAGGGTCAGGTGCGGGGTGTAGCCGCTCGTCCGGCCGAGGCAGCGGGGGAAGTGGGCCGCGAAGGCCTCCCGCATCCGGGCCCACGGGAGTTCGTCGGCGGCTGCCGGGTCGAGCCAGACGGTGGCGTCCTCGCGATGGCCGAAGGTGTGTACGCCGTCGAGTTCGGCGGTGAACGGTGTCACTCGCGCGGCGGCCGCGGCCAGCAGCGGCGCGGCCCGGTCGAAGTCGGCTTCCGGCACGAAGCCGAACAGCACGTTGACGTGCGGCGGCCAGCGGTCCACCTGGGGATCGTGCGCGCGGCGGGCCCGTTGCAGCGCGGGCCACAGACGCCCGGGCGGCAGCCAGGCCAGCGCGGTGCGCGCGGTAGGCGCGACGTCCAGGACATCGCCGGCGGGCGGATTCGCGGCGGGGAGCAGATCCGCCTGCACCCCGAAGTGGTCGGACGCGTACAGGCCGTCGGGCCCGGGCGTGTCCCCGCGCAGTACCGCCGTACCCGCCCGCCAGGAGCCGGTGCGCGACAGGATCCGGTCCAGCCGGGCGGCGCGGCCGGTGAGCGAGCCGATCGCCGCGAGCGGGTTGACACCCGGGTCGAACGTCGGCGTGTGGTCGTCGGCGCCGTGTACGTCCGTCCATACGTCCGTCAACCCCAGCGCGGCGGCCGGCCCCGTGGTGCCGTCGTTGAAGTCGCCGACCACCACCAGGTCGCCCGGGATGCCCGCGAACCCGGCGGCGAGCGCGGCCAATTCGATCCGGCGGCGCCCGGCGCCGTCCTGCGTGTGGTCACTGGTGAGGTGCGTGACGGCGAGCACGAGCGGCTCGGCCGGCCCGGCCACGGTGATCGCGGCCACCGCCTTGTACGGCCCCAACGCGTGCCGACCGGCCTCGCGCACCGGCAGCCGGCTCAGCAACAACAGCCCGGTGGCCGGTACATCGCGGCCGGCGGGATCGGTGTCCATCGTGTACGCGGCGCGCACCCACGGTTGGGCCGCCAACAGCAGGGCCAGTTCGGGCTCGACCTCCTGGAGCGCGATCACGTCGGCGTCGGCGGCGGCGAGCGCGGCGAGCAACATCGGCCGCCGGCGTGCGGTGTCGATACGATCGGCGTCGTAGCGATCCCACAGCGTGTTCCAGGTCAGCACGCGGATCCGCGCGGTGTCCGGGAGGCCGATCGGGTCCGCGCCGCTTGCGGTCGCGGGTCGCCAGCGGCCCGTCGACGGGTCGAAGGTGTGCGGTTCGCGCGCGGTGAAGAACGGCGCCCGCAGTCGGCGCGGATCCCGGGCCCGACCGGCGACACAGTGCTCGATCCGGTCCACGCGCGCGGCCCGATCCCACACCACCTCGCCGTCCGCCTCGATCCGCAGCACCCGATGCCACGGGATCTCGCCACCCGGGACGAACGCGGGCAACGGGATGCGCTTGGGGTCCGCGCCGCGTCGGCTGACCTCGAGGACGAAGCGGGCGGGATCGAACCGGGGATCCCAGCGCACTCGGTGGTAGATCTCCTCGCTCGTGCGCATCACGCGTCCTCCGCGTCCAGCGAGCCGGCGACGTCGTCGAGGCCGCCGCCCGCGCCGATGTACCAGGTACGGTGCGCCTGTCCGGGATACGGCGGCGCGAAGCGCCGTGCCTGCGCGGCGAGTACGGCGGGTGGGACCGCGTGTTCGCGCGTGGCGTTGCGCCGGGCCAACTCGTCCTCGCCGACCAGCAGTACGGCGTGCGTGATCAGCGCGTCGCGGCGGTGTGCGATGGCCTGTACCGGCATGCGCTGGCTGCCGGTGAGCGAGGTGGCATCCCACACCACCGTCCCGCCGGCGGCCAGCGCCGCGTCGAGCCGGTCCAACCCCCGGCCCAGCACCTCGCCGTTGGCGCTCTGGTCGGTCCGGGAGCCGCGCGCCGCACGCAGTTCGTCCAGGCTGATCAGCGTGTCGACGCCGGGAAGTTCGCGGGCGAAGGTGCTCTTGCCGCTGCCCGAGCGGCCGATCGTCTGGATCAACCGGGGAAAGTCGCCGCTCCACCACCGGCGGGTGGCCTCGGGCGGCATCGACCACCCCTTGGCGTGGCCCGCGCGCAACTCCGCCCAGCAGCGGTCGGCCACTTCCGAGTCCAGGCCCGCGAACGCGTCCGCGGCCCGGGCGCGCAGAGCCGCGAGCGGGGCCTCCTCCAGCAGGCCCGCGTCCGCCGCGAACAGCGCCGACCACTCCACCTGTTCGCGCTCCGCGTCGGCCTGCGCACCGGTGCGCCCGGTCAGCGTCGCGGCGGCCACCGCGTGCAGCACGCCCACATCCGCGGCGACCGCCAACCGGGCCAGGCCGCGTGGGCGTTCGTCATCCGGGAAGGGCCGGCGCAGGTGTGCCTGCAACCCGACCAGGTCCGCGACACGGCGCGCGGTGGGCAACCCGAGCGCCGGGACGAGTCGGGGCGTCAGCGTCGCCCGCCGTTCGGCATGCAGCGCGGCGGCCAGCACCCCGGCCAGCCGCGCGTCGCCGGTGCGACCCAGTACGTCCAGCCGCGCGCACGCGTCCGCGACCGTCTCGACAACGGCAACCGTCTCGGCACGGGAAATCGCGTCGGCTCCGGCGACCGTCTCGCCTTCGGCGGCCGGTGAATCCGTCGGGTTCAGCAACGCGAGCAGGGCCGGCAGGTCCGGCTTCGCGCCCGAACGCACGGCCCACAGTGCCGCGTTCGGCCCGAGACCGTTCGGCACCACCTCGGCGTGCATCCAGTGCGTATCGGTCTGCACGTGTCCGCGCCGCACCCATTTGGCCACCCGTCGGCCGAAATCCGCGCGCTCGAAGCCCTCGACCGACCGGACCACGAAGCCCTCCCGGCGTGCGGGATCGAGCCGGATCGCGCGCAACTCCCGCTCGTCGAACACCCCGCGCCACAACACCGGCGGCGTCGGCACGCCCAGCCGACGCAGGAAACGCGCACTCTCGTCCCAGTCCAGGCAACGATCACCGGCCCACACCGAGAAACCGTAGAACCAACTCGCCAGCGCGTCATAGCCGATCGAGTGCCGGGCGTACATGTTCTCGCCGCAGATCCGCCACCCGGGCGGGATCCGTGCGCCGATCCGGCCCTGGAGCGCCTTGACCCAGGTCCGCGAGGGGTGGTGCGCGGAGTCCAACGACCGCGCGTGCAGGCCGTCCGGATACAGCGTGGTGTTCTCACCGTCGAGCTTCTCGGTGACCACGACCTCCAGGCCGCGCAGTCCCGACAGGTCGCCGGCGCGCACGTCGTCGGCGCCGGCACCCGGCGACCACGGCACATGCGGGGTGCGGGGATAGTGCGTACGCATGTCCCCTCCCCGATCACCGGCCCGGTCCCGCTGCGACCGAGCATTGCGCGCGGATCCTCGGTCACTGTAGGAGCGGGCCGCGCGGCGGGCCATCGAATTTCGGCCGCCGGCGACCCGGTCGGCCACCCCTGCGGCCACCCGGCGTCGCGCGGCGGACCGAGCGGGAGACGGGAATTCCGGGAGGCGGGACGTGCGGGACGTGCGGGACGTGCGGGAGGTCGGGCCGGGCGGGGCGGGACGAGCGGGAGCCCGCGACCCGAGGAACGCGAGGGACGCCGGGACGCGCGGGCGGCAGCCCGGTGCCACCCGCGCCGCCGACCCCGCCCGCATCCGTCACGGTGCCCCGATCGAACGGATCAGCGTCTCGCTCGCGTTGATCGCGGCGGCCGCCGTGCTGCCCTTGCGCTGGGCCATGACCGCGCAGACCACCAGGTGCGGCTTGCCGTCGACGTGGCGTTCGGCGGCGAAGACCAGGTTGGCGCCGGCGGGGGTGGTGAAACCGGTCTTGCCCGCCAGCACGCCCTCGCGGCCGAGCAGGGTGTTGCTGTTGGGCTTGGTGATCCGCGCCGAGTCGGTGTAGTCGCGGACGCCGGCGACCGCGGCGAAGGCCGGGTCGCGCATCGCCACCGTGAACAGTCGGACCTGGTCGGCGGCGGTGCTCACGGTGGCCCGGTCGAATCCGGAGGGATCGGTGTAGGTGGTGTCGCGCATGCCCAATTCGCGGGCGGTGCGGTTCATCCGGGCCACGAACGCCGCCTCGTTCCCGTCCACCCAGCGGGCGATCTCGTGCGCGATGTTGCTCGCCGATATCGTCATCAGTGCCTCCAGGGCCCGGCGCTGGGTGAACGCCTCGCCCGGGGTCACCGGGGTCAGGCTCTCGAAGCGGCGCAGGCGCTCGGCATAGCGATGGGCCTCCTCCGCCGAGACGGTGAACGTCGGCCCCGCCGCGCCGGGCACGAGCGGCTTGGCCTTGAGGAACACGTACGCGGTCATCACCTTGGCCAGGCTCGCGGTCGGCGTCGGCTTGGCCGCGCCGGACACGATCGGGTCCCGGGCGCCCTCGACCGACACGGCCGCCTGGCCGTCCTTGGGCCATGCGGGGCTGATCGGCTGCGGGAGGTCGAGCCGGCCCGAGAGGGTGGCCGCGGGAGCCGGGTCGGTCCGGCCCGCCTCGCCGGCACACCCCGCCACGAGGGCCAACAGCGCGGCGACGACGGCGAGCACGATCGGCCTAGCCGAGCGGGGACGGCGCACGGGGAGCGAAAAGTGGTTCGTCATGGCTTTGACCATGGCGAGCGGGGATGACCGGAGTCGGCCGAGAACAAGACCGTTCTGTCACAACCGGCCCGATCGCTTCCTCGACGGCTGTTCGCACGGTCGGCCTGATCGATACTGAACCAATGGTTCGTGTGCTCCTGATCGAAGACGACCCCGCCGTGGCCGAGGGCCTGGCCATCGGCCTGCGCCGGCAGGGCCACACGACCGAGGTGCGGCACACCGGCGAGGACGGCCTCGCGGGAGTCGCCGGATTCGCTCCCGACCTGGTGGTGCTCGACCTGATGTTGCCCGGTATCGACGGCTTCGAGGTGTGCCGTCGGATCCGCAGGGCCGGCACCCTGCCGGTGATCATGCTCACCGCGCGCAACGAGGACATGGACGTCGTGGTCGGCCTGGAGGCCGGCGCCGACGACTACGTGGTCAAACCGGTCCAGGCCCGGGTCCTGGAGGCACGGATCCGCGCGGTCCTGCGCCGTACCGAATCCGCCGTCCCGGCCGGGCGGCGCGAGGTCTACGGGGACCTGACCCTGGATCGCACCGCCCTGACCGTGCTCAAGGCCGGGCAGCCGGTCGCCCTCGCCCCCTCCGAACTGCGGCTGCTGCTCGCCCTGTCGGCGTCCCCCGGCCAGGTCTTCAGCCGTGGGCAGTTGTTGGAGTCGGTGTGGGAACACCCCTACCTCGGCGACAGTCGGCTGGTCGACGCGTGCGTCAAGCGGCTGCGGATCAAGATCGAGGAGCCGGACCGGCCGGCCCGCTACATCCAGACCGTACGCGGGTTCGGCTATCGCTTCGGGCCGCTGTGACCGGGCCGCTGGCCTGGCTGCGCGGTCTACGGGTACGACTGGCCGCGGCCTGCCTGCTCGTCGCCGCGTTCGCCGCGCTCGCGACGGCCGCGCTGACCTATCGGGAAGCCCGTACCGCGATGTTGCAACGCACCCAGGACTCGGTGGTGCGCTCGGTGCGCGACCGGGTCGAGGCGGTCGCACCGTCCGTGCCCTTCCCCCCGGACCAGGCGGCGATCGACCGGATCGTCGCGCTGGTGGACACCCGGGGCAACACCGACCACTGGACCGTCCTGGTGAGGTTCGGGGACTTGTGGGCGGCCAGCGACTCCATGACGACTCCCGACGCGATCCCGCGGGAGTTGCGCAGGATCGTCACCGACCACGTCTCGACCGCGTTCCAGCGTGTGGACGACCACGGCATGCTCGCGCTCGCCGTCGGCGTACCGATCACCTTCGCCAACCGCGACGGCCGGGTCGCCTCCGGAGTGCAGGTCTACGTATTCACCTCGATGGTCGTCCAGGTCCAGGAGGAGGCGGCCCTTGTCCGGGCGGCGCGCAACGGCGCGATCCCCGCGGTCCTGCTCGCGCTGGTCCCGGCCCTGATCGTGGCCGGCGGCGTACTGCGGCCGGTCCGCGCCCTCCAGCGGGCCACCCGGCGCCTGGCGCAGGGTCGCCTGGACACCCGGTTGGAAGTCAAGGGCGGTGACGAACTCGCCGAACTGGCGAGCGACTTCAACCACACTGCGGCGGCTCTGGAGGAACACGAGGCGCGGCTGCGGACGATGGAGGCCAGAGCACGCGGCTTCGCGGCCGACGTCTCGCACGAACTGCGCACTCCGCTGGCCGCGATGGCCGCCGTGATCGACGTGCTCGACGAGGACGCCGCCGCCGAGAAGCTGGATCCGGACACCGCCGCCGCGCTGCGCCTGGTCTCCACCGAGACCGGCAAGCTCACCCGGCTGGTGGACGACCTGATGGAGATCTCCCGCTTCGACGCCGGCGCCGCCGCGCTGAACGTGGACGAACTCGACGTGGCGGAGGCGGTACGCCGCTGCCTGGCCGCGCGGGCGTGGTCGGACGCGGTGGTCACCGACCTGCCGGACGGGATCCGGGCCGAGGTCGACCCCCGGCGCTTCGACGTGGTGGTGGCCAATCTGGTGGGCAACGCGCTGCGGCACGGCGCGCCGCCGGTCGAGGTGAGCCTGAGCAGCGAGCGGCGGGCGGACGGCCCGTGGGTCGTGCTGCGGGTCGCCGACCGCGGCCCCGGTCTCGCCGCCGACATCCTGGACCGGGTCTTCGAGCGATTCTTCAAGGCCGACTCGGCCCGCGCGCGCTCGGCCGGCAGCGGCCTGGGCATGGCGATCACGCTGGAGAACGTGCGACTGCACGACGGACGGATCCGGGCGGCGAACCGACCCGACGGTGGAGCGTTGTTCACCGTGGAACTGCCCCGGTACGCCCGGGCCCGAACCGAAGTGGATACGTGATGGCCGCCCGATACCCACTGCTCGCGGCGCTGCTCCTCGCGGTCGGCGTCGGCTGCGGCATTCCCACCACCGGCGTGGTGGAGGCGGGGGAGCCCGCCACAGGCATGATCGCGCCCGCCGACGCGGAGCATCCCGGCAGTGTGTACATCTACCTGGTCGCCGATCACCGGCTGCGCCCCACGCTGCGCACCTCGCTCGCCGGTGCCGGTCCGCAGGCCGCGCTGGACCTGCTGCTGGCGGGGCCCACGGCGCAGGAGGTCGGGAACGGGGTGACAACGACCATCCCGGCGAACGCCGGACCCGCGCGGGTGACGGTGCAGAGCGGCACGATCCGGATCGACCTGGCCGGTTCCGACTCGCTCGCCGACAGTGCGCTGGACCAACTCGTGTGTACCGCGGCGGCGGCCGCAAGCCGCGGCATGTCGGGAGGAGCCGAGACGCCGGTGTCGGTGACCACGACGGTTCGGCGCCTGGAGAACCGGGTCTGCCCGAGTCCGGTGGGGACCTGACCCGATCGCGACGGCCCCGGGCCGGATCAGGGTGCGGCGAGATTCCGACAACGGGCGAATGTCGCCGGGCACAGGCCGTCTTCGGTGTGCCGACCGCCGACCCCAGCCCGATAGGGGTAACAGTCAGGGGTTCCCCAACTACGTTGCGTGTTCATAGGCTGATCACGCCAACCGGTTGACCGCCGCGTCGACGTGCCCAGCGTCGACGCGGCGATTCCCGGTCGGATCAGAGGCGTTCGCGTGGGCCGCCGGAGGGGATCCGGGCTCGAACGCGCGCCCGGGACACACCGCCGAAGGGAGCGCGCCATGGACGTGTCGTACGGGGACGAGGTCGCGGAATTCGCCGGGAACGCGGCGACCCTGGTCGCCCGGCACTGGGGTCGGGCCGGCGCCGCGCCCACCGGGGAACTGGACCGGCTGTGGGATGTGGACGCCGTGCACGGCTGGTTCGACCTCGGCGGCACCGACGCGCTCGCCGCCGCGGTCGCCGTGACACGCGAACTGGGCCGGGCCGCTTGCCCATTGCCGGTGCTGGACGCGTTCGTCGCGACCCGGCTGTTTGCCGCCAACATCGGCCTGGCCGGCGCCATCGGGGACGGAGGCATCCGGGTGGCGACCGCGCTTCCGGGCGGCGGCCCGGACGAGGCCGAGGTCGGCGCGGACTGCCTGATCGAGGCCGGCGACGCGGCGACGCACGTCATGCGCCTGCCGTTCGGCGGCGGCCCGGTGGGGCTGTATCGGATCATGGCGGCGGAACCGGTCGAGGGACTGGCGATGCCCAGGTGGTCCCGGGCCCGCCTCGGTCCGGCGCTCGCGTACAGCGCGATCTCGGCGGACCGGACCGACCGGGTCGTGGCCCTGCTGCGGTTGGGCCTGGCCGTACGCGCGTTCGGCGCCGCCGAGCGGGCCGCGACGTCCGCACTGGCCCACGCACGCGCGCGCACCCGATTCGACGCGCGGGTGGGTGCGTTCGGCGCGGTCCGCGAGCGGGCCGTGAACGGCCGGATCGAACTCGACGCGGGCGACCTGCTGATCGCGGACGCGGTGCGCCGGTACGCCGAGGGCGGCACCGACTGGGTGATCGCCGTCGAACTGGCCGTCGCACACGTGCGCCGGATCGCCCCGCGCCTGCGCGCGGACGTGCACCACCCGCCGCTCTCGGCCGATTGTTGCGACGAACACGAGGCACCGTGGCTGTTCCGGCGGGTACATGCCGACCTGGCCTGCCTGGGCGGATTCGGCTCGCCCGGCGGCGAGGTCGCCGATCGCCTGCTCGACGACGACCCGCACACCGGGGCGGAACTTCCGGAACCGCGACTCGGCCCGGACGGGGACGCCCTGCGCAAGGCGTTGAGCAAGGTGGTCGTCGGTCGGCAGACCTGCCCACCGACCGTCGGCGACCCGGGGGACGACCCCGACGCGGTGGCCGAGTTGGCCGAACACGGTTGGTTCGCACTGGGCTGGTCCGCGGCGCACGGCGGCAGCGGCGGCACCCCCGCCGAGCGGTTCGCGCTGCGCCAGGAGGTCTGCCGGCATCGCCTGCCGGTCGTCGACGCGCTGGCCACCGCGACCTTGTTCGGTGGGCCGATAGCCCGGCACGGTACGCCGGAACAGCGCGAGCGGCTGCTGCCCGCGATCCGCCGGGGCGCGCTGCGGATCGCGCCGGCCTACCGGGCCGTGCGCGAGGAGTTCGACCCGGCCGCGGTGCGGGTCGACGCGGTGCGCGACGACGCCGGCGACTGGACGCTGACCGGCGACCGACTGTGGACCGCCGACGCGCATCGGGCCCGGTACCTGTGGCTGGCGGCGCGTACGCAACCGGGCGCCGCGGCGTTGCGGGCCGCCGTCACGGTCTTCCTGGTGCCGCTGGACGCGCCGGGTGTACGGGTGCGGGCATATCGGACCGCGGCGGGGGAGGCGGGCAGCGACGTCCTGCTCGACCGGGTCCGGGTCCCGGACACCGCCAGGATCGGTGCCGTGCACGGTGGTTGGGAGGTGATCACCGACACTTTCGCCGCCGCCTCGGCCGTGGCCGGCGACGTCGCGGCCACGCTGCATCGCGGACTGGTCGACCTGCTCGCGCTGCTGCGCGCGGGACCGGGAGCGGCCTCGGCGGCGGGAGCGCGCGGGTCCGCGGCCCGGGCGGCGGTGACCGAACTGGCCGTGCGGATCCAGGCGGTACGCCTGTTGGCGGCGGCAGCGGTGTGCACGCCGGGCGCCGACGACGGCGCGGCGCGCCTGCACGCGCTGACGGCGGGCGCGCTGGGCGGTGAACTGGCGGCGGACTTCGGCGCGATGGTGCTCGAACTGCTCGGTCCGGCCGCCGCGCTGGGCACGGGCACGACGGCCGAGGGGGTGTTCGGACACGGACTGCGCGAGGCGCCGACCGAGAGCCTCGGCGGCGGCGGCGACCTGCGTCGCGGCCTGCTCGCCCGGGCGATGGGGCTACCGGTGCGCGTCTGAGCCGGCGAGATCCGAGCCGGTTCGGTCGGTGGTGGTGGCGATGTGCGGGCACGGCCCGGGTCGATACCGATCCGGGTTCGACCGCAGCAGGCCGGGCAGTTGCCGGCGGTTCTTGATGTCGAGTTTGCGATAGACCCGGGTCAGGTGTTGCTCGACGGTGCTGACCGTGATGAACAACTCCTCGGCGATGCCCCGGTTGCTGTACCCGGACGCGGCCAGCGCGGCGACGCGCTTCTCCGACTCGCTCAGGTCCGCCGCGGCGGCGCCGGCGTTGCCGGCGATCAGGTCGGCGTAGGCGTGCGAGACGTTGCGCGAGCGCGGGCGCGCGCCGCACTCCCGGGTCAGGTGCCAGACCCGGGACTGGAGCGTGGCCGCCCGGGCCGGCTCGGCCCGTGCCCGGTACGACTCGGCGAGCGCCTCCAGGGTGCGGGCCAGTTCCAACGGGTCCTCGGAGCGGCGCAGCGCCTCGACCGCCTGGGCGAGCAGCGCCGGGCGCTCGGCGACGTCGACGGTCATCGCGCGCAGTCGCAGCGTGGTGCCGCGTACCCGGCCGCCACCGGGACCGCACAGGCGTAGTTGCTCCGCCACCAACTGCCGGGCACGGTCGGTCTCGTCGAGGCGCAGCAGGGCCTCGGCGGCATCGGTGCGCCAGGGCACCAGGAACGGTTGGTCCACGTCCCAGGCGTGGGCCAACCACGCCACCTGGAGGAAGTCGGCGAGAGCGGCCCGGACCCGGTCGGTGGCCAGCAGGAAGCGGCCCCGGGCGCGCAGGTAGGCGAGCCCGGGCAAGCCGGCGAACAGGGCCTTGCCGACCGGCTGGTTCACGTGGCGCGCGGCGGCCTCGTAGTCGCCCATCGCGGTGTACACGCAGATCAGGCTCGCCAACGGGCCGCCGAGGAACAGGCTTCCGGCGCGCTCGGGCAGCGCGTCCATCGCATCGAGGGCGTAGGTCTCGGCATCCGGCAACCGGCCCTGACGCAGCGCCGCCTCCGCGCATACCGACCCGAACACGGCCTGCCAGCCCGGGGCTTTTCGGCGGAGCGACTCGGTCAGCAGGGACCGGCCGTGGGCCTCCGCGACGCCCGCGCGATCGTGTTCGATCAACAGGCGCAGCGCCGCGACGAGGGAGGAGAGGGTGACGTCGGTCAACCCGGACACGCGCAACCGCCGCTCGGCCGCCTCGAGACGGTCGGCGTGATCGCGCGGCGGCGCGGCGGGACGCGCGGGGGAAACCCATGGCAGCGGCAGATCGGAGTCGATGTGGTCGACCCATTCCGCGCCGGGGTCGGTGCGTTCCCTGAGCCGGTCGAGGACCTGTCGGGCCGCGTCGAGTCGGCCGTGTGCGAGCAACTGGTGTGCCAGCGGCGTCATGCTCGACACCGGCAGGTCGCCGACCGCCAGCGCGGTCAACGGTTCGCCCAGGCAGCGCTGTTCGGCCGCACCGGGGCTGAGTCGCCAGGTGACCTCGGCGAGCCGCACGTGCGTCTCTGCGCGCAGGGCGGGGTCGCGGCACTGCTCGGCGGCCAGTTCCAGGCACGCGACCGCTCGGCGGGCCCGGTCCCGGCCCAGGGCCTCCTCGGCGGCCTCGCGCAGCACGCGCACCGCCCACGCGTCGTCGTCGGGCACCTCACGGGCGGCGAGCAGATGGGTCGCGATCCGGGCCGCCGCCGCGCCCTCGTGCCGCAGTACGCTCGCCGCGCGGCGGTGCAGCGCGCCGTGTTCGGCCGGATCCAGGCTGTTCGACAGCGCGTTCGCGGCCGCGGGGCGTAAGCGGCCCTCGGTCAGCAGCCCGGCGCCGGCCAACGCGCCCACTGCCTGAGCGGTGGCCTCCGGGGTGGTGCCGGCGAGCCGGCCCAGTACCTCCGCCGACGCGTCGGAGTCCAGCACTGCCGCGGCCTTGGCCACCCGCCACATCCCGGTGCCGCCGCGACGCAGGCAGGTCAGCACGGCTCGGCCGTACGGGCCGCCGGGCGCCGGCACGGGAGTTGCCCCGGATCCGCCCGAGGACCGGGACTCGGCCAGCAGTGCGCGCAGCAACAGGGGGTTGCCGCCGGTGAGTTCGTGGAACTCTGCGGCCCTTCCCGGGCCCGGGGGATCGAACCCCTCGGCCAGCAGGCCGGCCACACCGGTCGGGCTCAACGGGCCGAGCCGGATTCGGCCCAGGGCGGGCAACCGCAGGAACTCGGTGTCCGACTGCGGGTCCGGCAGGGCGAAGTCGAGCGAGCGGGCGAGCAGCACGAGCACGCGTGTCCGGCCGGAGTGCCGGGCCAGATGCAACAGGCATTGCACGGAGGCGACATCGGCGTGGTGCACGTCGTCGACGCACACCAGCACCGGTCGGCGCGACGCGACCTCGTGTACTGCGGTGGTCAATCGCCGGGCCGCACGCGGGGTTTCCCCGTCGTCGACCAGCCGCTCGAGGGCGAGGGCAAGGCGCGGGGGTACGGCCGGACCGTCCCGGAACTGGCCGAGGAGCGCCAGGGGTCGAGCGTCGCCGCCTGCCGGCGCGGTGGCGGACAGCACGGTCGCACCCGCGTTCGCGGCCTGTTCGGCGGCCCAGGCGAGCGTCTCGCTCTTGCCGCATCCGACCGCTCCCTCGACCAGGACGATGCCGCCCTGCGCCGCGGCGCACTCCTTCAACGCGGTTTGTAACCTGCCCAGTTCCGGCCCTCGTTCGATGAACTCCATGGCCTCTGCGAGCCCCCATATGTCGGCATGCACACGTTCTCCCACCGGTGCATGAAACCCCGGCCGCGCCGGCCTCGTCAACCATCGGTAACCGGCCACTGACCGGTAGTGACAGTCGAACGGGTTGCTTGCGGCCCCGACCGCCGCGTCGGTGTCGGGGCGGGGCCGCGTCGGGGCCGGGTGGGGTGTCGGTCAGGTTGTCGCCGGGCCGGCGGCGACGCAGAATTCGTTGCCCTCGGGATCGGCCATCACGATGTGGTGGTCGGTGTCCTCGTACAGGACGCTGCCGCCCGCCGCCACCAACCGCGCGGACTCGATCCGGATCCGTTCCCAGCGCTCCTGCGGGGAACCGTGTCCGGGTACCCGGATGTCGAGGTGCAGGCGGTTCTTCGCGGTCTTGGGTTCGGGGACTTTGAGGATCGACAACCGTGGTCCCACACCGTCCGGGTCGCACAACCACGCGGCGTCGTCCACCGACTCGTCCTCCGGCAGATCGAACTGCGCGAACCATTCCTCGCGGGTCTCGAACGGCGCCGGCGGCGGTTCGTCGATGTAGCCCAGAGCGGTCTTCCAGAAGGCCGCCAGGAGCGGTGCGTTCGTGCAATCCAGGGTCAGATCGATGTGTGCTGCCATGCCCGGACCCTAACCCGCCGCGCGGACACCGTCGCCCCGCCACGCGGTCGTTCGGGCCGGGGCGATGATCTTCCAGGGTGTTCTTCATACGACGGCCGGCGTCGTGCGGATGCGGAGGACGGCACGATGGACGTGGGCCGACGTGCGGTGTTGGCGGCTGCCTTGGGCGGGTTGTTGGTGGGGTGTTCGGAGTCGGGCAAGTCCGCGTCGCCGACGACGACGGCACCGCCGGTCCCGGCGGCGGCTCGACCCGTGCTCGCGGATCCGGACCCGAGCCGCACCGCCGGCCCGCCACCCGTCGGTTCCACCCGGGCGGAGATCATCGCCCGGTACGGCCGGCATCCGCCCGCCGGGTGGGGCCTGGAGGTGCCGGGATCGTTGTCCCGGTTGCCGGGCACCGCGAAGGTGGCCGCGCTCACCTCGACGCGTGCGGCGGCAAAGGGGGGGCAGCGAGTACGACAAGGCGCTGGTCGACTTCCTGCGGGAACGCTCGATACCGGCGACCCTGTTCGTAAACTCCCGATGGGTCGACGAAAACCTCTGCACGCTCGGGCAGTTGGCCGCCGATCCGCTCATCGAGATCGCCAACCACGGCACCCGCCACCTGCCGTTGTCGGTGTCCGGGCGCTCCGCCTACGGGATTCCCGGCACCAAGGACGCGGGCGAGGTCTACGACGAGATCTGCGGCAATCGCGCCAAGCCCACCGAACTGCTGGGCCGGCCCACGCGGTTCTTCCGCTCCGGGACGGCCTACTGCGACGATGTCGCGGCGCGCATCGTCACCGACGTCGGCGAACGCTTCGCGGGCTTCCAGGTCAACGCGGACGGCGGCGCCACCTTCACCCCGGAACAGGTGCGCAAGGCGATGCGGGGCGTACGCCCGGGCTCGGTCGTGATCGGCCACATGAACCCCCCGCGCGGCGGCACCGCCGCCGGGATCCGCCTGGCCATACCCGAACTCCTGTAGCAGGGCTACACGTTCGTCCGCCTCTCGGACGCCGCCAAGTCCTGACCGACGGGTGACCGCACTACCCGCGAGCGGCGCCGTTCGACAGCTGTCGACCGCGTCGACCGCGTCGGCCGGGGAATTCTCGGCGGGTCTAGCCCGGTGTCGGTGGTTCGGAGGTTGTCGGTTGTGGGGTGTGCCAGCGGTAGACGTACTCGGGGCGCCCGGCGCCGCCGTAGCGCGGTTCGCGGGAGACCAGGCGGCGGGCGGAGAGGTGGTCCAGATAACGGCGCGCGGTCGGGCGGGAGATGCCGAGGGCGTCGGCGATGTCGGCGGCAGAGGTCACCGCGCCGGTGCCCAGGTGCGCGACGATCGCCTCGAACGTCGCGGCGGCCAGGCCCTTGGGCAGCGGCGGCGCGTCGAAGGTCCGGCGCAGCGCGGCGAACGCCTGATCGACCTCCTGCTGTCCGGTGGCGGTCGGCGCGGCGCTCGGCTCGCCGATCCGGCGGCGGTATTCCGCGTAGCCGTCCAGGCGTTCGCGGAACGCGGCGAACGAGAACGGCTTGAGCAGGTATTGCACCACGCCCAGTGACACCGCCGAGCGCACCAGCCGCAGGTCCCGGGCCGAGGTGACGGCGATGACATCGGCGTCGTGACCCTGGGCGCGCATGCTCCGGCACAGGTCCAGGCCGTGCAGGTCCGGGAGGTAGAGGTCGAGCAGGATCAGGTCGACCGGCCGGGTGGACAGCAGGCGCAGTGCCTCGGCGCCGCTGCCGGTGACGCCGACCACGGTGAAACCCGGGACGCGGCCGGTGAAGACCGCGTGCGCCTCGGCCAGGACCGGGTCGTCCTCGACGATCAGGGTGCGGATCACGCTTCCTCCCCCGGGCGTTGGGCGGGCAGTGCGGGCAGCCGGACGGTGAACACCGCGCCGCCGGTGTCGCCGCGGTCGACGTCCACGGTGCCGTCGTGCCGGGCCACCGTGGCACGGACCAGGGCCAGGCCCAGGCCGCGGCCCTGGGATCCGTAGCCCTCCTTGGTGCTCCAACCACGCTCGAACACGCGCGCGGTGAGCGGTTCGTCGATCCCGGGACCGCTGTCCGCGACGCGCAACAGCAGGGCGCCCGCCGCGTCCGGATCCGTGCCGATGGTGACCTGTACGGTGCGCGGCGGCGGCGCGGACACCGCGGCGTCGATCGCGTTGTCGACCAGGTTGCCCAACACGGTGACCAGGTCCCGCGGTTCGAATCGGGCGGCGAGCGCGTCCAGGGGGTCCGCCTCGTCCGCGCCGGCCGGACCGCCGGTCACGGTCAACTGCACGCCGCGTTCGGCGGCCTGCGCGTGCTTGCCGAACAGCAGTGCGGCCAGGGCGGGTTCGTGCACGGCGGCGGTGAGTTCGTCGGCCAGGTCCTGGGCGGCGGCCAGTTCGCCGGTGGCGAACCGGATCGCCTCCTCGCCGCGGCCGAGTTCGACCAGCGCAACGATGGTGTGCAGCCGGTTGCCCGCCTCGTGCGCGGACGCGCGCAGTGCCTCGGCGAAGCCCTTGACCTGGTCGAGTTCGCCGACCAGCGCCCGCAGTTCGGTGTGGTCGCGGAAGGTGGCCACCATCCGACCGTCCCGGCCGGTGGGGCTGATGTTGACGGCGAGCGCGCGGGTGCCGCACAGGTGGATCTCGTCGGTGACGGTGCGGCCGGCGGCGAGTGTTTCGGCCAGCGTGTCGTCCAGGCCCAGGGTCTGCACGGGCCGCCCCTCGGGTGCGGTGGGCAGCGCGAGCAGCCGCACGGCCTCGTCGTTGGCCAGCACCAGTCGGCCGTCGGCGTCCACCACGATCAGGCCCTCGCGCACGGCGTGCAGAACCGCGTCGTGGTGTTCGTACACGCGCCGCAGCTCGACCGGTCCCAGGCCCAGGGTCTGCCGGCGCAGCCGGTGGTGCACCGCCACGCTCGCCGCGCAGGCCACGACCAGCGCGCCGGCGGCGACCGTGAGCACCAGTGGGACGTCCTCGCCGACCAGCGCGTCGACGCGGCGATTGGTGACGCCGACCGAGACGAGCGCGACGGGGCGACCGTCGGCGCCGGCGACCGGGACGACGGCGCGTACGGAGGGGCCCAGCGAGCCGGTGTAGGTCTCCGTCGAGGTCCGCCCGTGGGCCGCGGCGTCGATGTGGCCGAGGAAGGTCTGCCCGATCCTGGCCGGGTCGGGGTGGGTGTAGCGGATGCCGGCGACGCTCATCACCACCACGAAGTCGACGCCGTTCTCCTTGCGGATCTCCTCGGCCATCGGCTGGAGCCGGACGGTCGGGTCGCCGGCGGTCGCGGCCTCGGCGAGGCCGGGCGCACGGGCGAGCGTGCGCGCCACGTCGAGCGCGCGCTCCCGGGCGGTTTCCGCGCCGGACCGGCGCACGGCGTGCACCGCGACACCGGAGCCGGCCGCGACGAGCAGCAGGACGAGGGCGAGCTGCCACAGCAGCACCTGCCGAGCGATGCTCTGGTTGGCCATGCGCGAATTATCACCGGACGCCCGGGCCGTGCCGCAAGAGAGCCACTGGCGGCATTTCACCCGGTTTCCGGCGATTCGGCGGGAATCCAATCGTGCGCGTAATGCGCGTAATCGACGACGGACACCGGTGCCACGCCAATCTACGTCGCGTAACGCGCTGTTTCGCCGATGTTTCCGCCGCCCGCCCGACCGGGCCAGGCCCCGGTGTCGCAGCGTTCCCGTCCGCTCGACCCGACATCCTCCCCGGGAGGCCCCTCATGTCCCAGGTCACCACCACCGACCAGGCCGCCGGCGCGTCCGGCCCACCGCCCGACGAGGCGCCGGCGCGCCGCCCCTGGTACACGCTGCTGTACGTATGGGTCCTGGTCGGCATCGTCGCCGGTGTCGTGGTCGGCGCCGCCTGGCCGCACACCGGTGAGCAGCTTCGCCCGCTGGGCGACACGTTCGTCAACGCGATCAAGATGATCATCACGCCGATCATCTTCGTCACCGTGGTGACCGGCATCGCGGGCGTGGACAGCCTGCGCGGCGCGGGCCGGATCGGCTGGAAGTCGCTGGTCTACTTCGAGGCGCTGACCACCATCGCGCTGATCCTGGGCCTGGTGGTGATGAACGTGCTGCGTCCCGGCGACGGGGTGCACGCCGACGTCGGCTCGATGAAGGTCTCCGAGGCCGCCCAGGGCTACATCGACAAGGGTGAGGCGCAGTCCTGGTGGCACTTCCTCACCGACCTGGTGCCCAGCAGTGTGGTCGGCGCCTTCGCCGACGGCGACGTGCTCAAGGTGTTGTTCTTCGCGGTCCTGTTCGGCATCGCGATCAAGCTGGTCGGGCGCCCGGCGCAGGGCATCGCGATCGGCGTGGAGCGCACCGGCCGGGTGCTGTTCGCGGTGCTGCGGATCGTGATGTACGCGGCGCCGATCGGCGCGTTCGGCGCGATGGCGTTCACCGTCGGCAAGTACGGGCTCGACACGCTGACCAGCCTGGGCAAGCTGGTGGCGATCTTCTACGGGACGAGCCTGTTCTTCGTCCTGGTGGTACTCGGCCTGGTGATGGCGGCCATCCGGCTGAACATCCTGCACCTGCTGCGGTACATGAAGGACGAACTGCTGATCGTGCTGGGCACCTCTTCCAGCGAGACCGTGTTGCCCCGGGTGATCACCAAGATGGAGAACCTGGGCGTGCCCCGGCAGGTGGCCGGTCTGACCGTGCCCAGCGGGTACTCGTTCAACCTCGACGGGACCTGCATCTACCTGACGCTGGCCGCGCTCTACGTCGCGCAGGCCACCGACACCCCGCTGTCCATGGGGCAACAACTGAGCCTGGTGGCGGTGCTGTTGCTGACCTCCAAGGGTGCGGCCGGGGTGACCGGATCGGGCTTCATCGTGCTGGCCGCGACGTTGTCCACGGTGGGACACGTGCCGGTGGCCGGGATCATGCTGGTGTTCGGCATCGACAAGTTCATGAGCGAGTGCCGGGCGCTGACCAACGTGTGCGGGAACAGCGTGGCCTCGCTTGTGGTGGCCTCGTGGGAGGGCGTGCTGGACCGGGACCGGGCGCGCAAGGTGCTGGCGGGCGAACCGGTCGAGCCGCTCGCCTCCCGTGACCTGGTCGACGCGATCACCGCGACCGCGCCGGTCGAGGAGCCGGCGGTCGCCGCCGGTGGAGTCTCGATCGACAAGCGGGCTCCCGGGGCGCCGGTGGCGACGGCGCACTGAGCGCGGCACCGCCACCCGCGACCGCGCCGAAGGCGGGTCGCGGGTGGCGGCGTGCCGGCTGGGGTCACAACCCGCAGTCGTTGATTCGGTCTGCCTGCTCCGGCGCCGCCGGGACGGTGCGGCTCGCCGGTGGCGGGGTGCCGTTCCGGGTCCATGCGGCCAGCGTGTCGAAGGCCGTGGCGAAGCACGGGGACATCGACTGCACCACCGTCGGCATGGCCCGGTACAGGCCGTCCGCGTGGGTGCCGTTGGTGACCCGGTAGTAGCGGTGCATCCCGCCGCGCCCGGCGTCGTCGACCATCCGCGCGTACACGTCACCACTCCTGGTGATCGGCAACAACGCGTCGAGCGTGCCCTGGAGACTGATCAGCGGACGCTTGATCCGTCCGGTCAGCGACACCTTCTCGATCGCCTCGTGCACGGCGGCCGGGCGATCGGCGTACACGTAGTCGGTGTCGCACCCCTTGATCGTGTTCGGCGGGCAGAACGGCGTGCCGGCCTCCTTCGGGCCGTCGTAGCCGGGATCGACCTCCTCGCGCATGGTGCGCTGGAGCGAGTCCCACAGGTTCCGGTAGTGGAATTCCCAGATCTTCTCGGAGCCGACCGGGTAGCCGGCCGCGTGCATCTCCTCCAGGCCGCCCGGCACGTTGTCGCGGAACTTCGGGTAGGCGCGCAGCGCGGCCGGTGCGGTGTCCAGGATGTTCGGCGAGTCGGGCGTGAACAACACGCCGTGCAATTCGACGCCGCCGGTGAACAGGCCCGGGTTGTTCTCCAACTGCCAGCGCACCAGATAGCCGCCCGCGGACGCGCCCGCCATGTAGGTCGTCGCGGGCCGCCGACCGTAGTGCCGCGCGGCGACCCGCTTGGCGGCCACGGTCAACTGCGCCACCCGCCGGTGCCACTCCGCGATCGCGTCGCCGGGGCGTCGGCCGTCCCGGTAGATCAGCTCGCCGGTGTTGCCCTTGTCGGTGGCCGCGTAGGCGAAGCCCTGCGCGAGCACGTGGTCGGAGATCAGCCGATCGTTGGCGTACTGCTCGCGCAGGCCGGGCGGGCCGGCGACGACCAGGCCGCCGTTCCACTTCTTCGGCAGCCGGATCACGAACTGGCTGTCGTGGTTCCAACCGTGGTTGGTGTTGGTGGTGGAGGTGTCCGGGAAGTAGCCGTCGAGCTGGACGCCCTCGACGCCCGACGGGTTGACCGTGCCGGGCGCCTCCAGGCCGGCCCAGTCGTTCGGGTCGGTGTGTCCGGAGGCGACGGTGCCGGCCGTGGTCAGATCGGCCAGGCATGCGCCGATCACACGCTCCGCGCCGGGTACGCGCACCCTGCACGGCGACGCGGCGATCGAATCGGACTCGGGCACCGCGCTCGCCGCCGTCGAGCCCAGCGTCGCGGCCATCAGCAGCGCGGCGGCGACGGCGAGTGGGCGGGTGGTCTTCAGCAAGGAACTGCCCTTCGTGGAGGGAGGGGGTGGGGAGCCGGAGTCGGCAATGCGAGATTAGGAAGGGCCGGGCACCGGGCCACAGATGCCGAGTGGCCACGACGCGCACAACCCCGGCAGGGGGTACGCGGGGGCCGGCCGAACGGCACATGACCTTCGGCCAAGGTTCGGCACGACCCGCGCCGCGTCGGTCCCGGGCGAGCCGGCCGCGGGTATCGTTCGGCGCACCGCACCGGGATCGAACAGGGGTACCCAGATGACCGCGTCGTCACCGCCGGCCCCGCCCACCGGGTTGTCCCGGCCCATGCCCTGGGTGCCGCCCACGGTGTACGCCGTCGTGCTGATCGGCGGACTGTACGGCGCGGTGATCGAGGCCGGCCCGATCCGACCGCTGCGCTCGGCCGGGTTCGTGGGGTGTCTGCTGCTCCTGATCGCCCTGGATCGGTGGGAGGTACACCGCCACCCGGTCCGCACCCCGCCGCAGCCGGCCGTGTGGTTGCTGATCGGCCGACTCGCGTTGTTCGCGGTGGCGGCCGGCCTCGACCGCTCCGGGGTCTCCCGGGCGCTGTTCGTCCTGGTGCCGATCACCGCCTACTTCGCCTTCGGCCGGCGGGTCGGTGTGGCGCTGAGCGCGGTGTGCGTGGGAATGATCCTGCTCGGCACCCTGCTGCGGGTGCCCGAGTGGTATCTGCGCACCGACATCGTCACCGACCTGCTGATGTCCGGCCTGGGCCTGGTGCTGGCCGTCGCCATGGCCGCGATCGCGGTGGGCGAGCAGGCGGGTCGGGTGCGACTGGAGGACACGTTGGGCGAACTGCGGGATTCGCACGCGCGGTTGGCCGACTACGCGGCGCGGGTCGAGCGGTTGTCGGTGGCTCAGGAACGCAATCGGCTGGCCCGCGAGTTCCACGACGGACTGGGCCACCATCTCACCGCGATCGCCATTCAGTTGGAGAAGGCGTCGGCGTTCCGCGACCTGGACGCCAGGGTCGCCGAGCGGGCGATCACCGACGCGCGCTGGTCGGCAGGCCGAGCGCTCGAGGAAGTCCGGGTGTCGGTACGGGCGTTGCGGGACGAGGGCGAGCCGTTCTCACTGTCGGCGGCGCTCGCGGACCTGGTCCGGCACGTCGACGGCGGGCCGGCCAGGGTGACCCTGGACGTGACCGGCGAGGAACTCGGCTACCACGTCGAATCGCTCACCGCGCTCTACCGCGCCGCGCAGGAGGGACTGACCAACGCGCATCGGCACGCCGGCGCCGCACACGTCGCGGTGTCCGCCCGGTACGGCGAACGCGAGGCACGGCTGGTGGTGGCCGACGACGGACGCGGCTTCGCGCCCGGCGACGGACGCGGCTTCGCGCCCGGCGACGACCTTGGCGACCGGGTGCCGGGTACCCGGGACGGCTTCGGCCTGCGGGCGATGCGCGAACGGGTCGACCTGCTCGGCGGCCGGGTCGAGGTCGACGCCGCACCCGGGCGGGGCACGGTGGTCACCGTGACCGTGCCGCGCGCTCCGGTGCGCGCCGGGGCGTCGACGCGATGAGCGGCCAGGAGGAGGAAGCGGTCCGGGTGTTGGTGGTCGACGACCAGGAACTGGTGCGCGAGGGTATCGCCTCGCTGCTGGGCATCCAGCCCGGCATCACGGTGATCGGCGCGGTCTCGGACGGTCGTCAGGCGGTGGACACCGCGTGCGCCGAGCATCCGGACGTGATCCTGATGGACGTCCGGATGCCGGTGATGGACGGCGTCACCGCGGTCGCGCTGCTGAGCGAACGCGCGCCGCTGTGCCGGGTGGTCATGCTGACCACGTTCGACGACGACGAGTACGTGGCCGACGCGCTGCGCGCGGGCGCGGTCGGCTACCTGCTCAAGAACCTGCCCTCGGCGCAACTGGCCGCCGCGGTACGGCTGGCCCGCGCCGGCGTCGCCCAACTGGACGCCTCGATCATCCGGCGCCTGGCCGCCGGCCCGATCCGCCCGGACCCGGCGCGTGCCGACGGGCCGGGGCGCCTCGACGAGCCGGGGCGCCCCGACGGGCAGGCGTCGAACAGCGATCGCGAACCGGGGCCGACGCCGGGTCCGGATGCCGACGTGCTGACCGAGCGGGAAAGACAGGTACTGCGACTGATCGCCACCGGATCGACCAATCGCGAGATCGCCGCCCGCCTGTTCCTCAGCGAAGGCACGGTCAAGAACCACATCTCGCGGATCCTGGCCCGCCTGGGCCTGCGTGACCGCACCCACGCGGCGATCTACGCGCACGACCGCGGCCTGTTGTGAGCCCGCCGGTCGGGGGCGTCATGCCCGCCGCCCCCGACCGACGAACCCGCCTGGGGAGCCGCGCGGGGGTTCAGCCGGGCGACCCGCGTCCGGCCGGGCCCGGGCGACGCGCCGCCGGCAGGAACAGCACCGAGTTGACATAGCGTCGACTGAACGGCGCCAACGTGCGTCGCAACAAGCCGCGTTCGGCGACATGCGCGGTCTCCGCCTGGTGACCGGCGAGGTCGAAGTCGGCCAGCGGAAGCCAACTGGTGCCCGGCAACACCCAGCCCCGGTAGTCCAGTTCCGCCAGGAGATCGAGCACCGGCTGCGGCGACTGGATGCGCGCCTCCACCTCGATGAACAGCGCCGGGCGATCGCGCCGCACGGTCTCCAGGGCGCCGTGCAACACGGCCGACTCACTGCCGTCCACGTCGATCTTGACGAAGGTGACCCCGGTCAACCCGAGATCGTCCAGCCGCACGCACGGAACGTCCAGTGCGCGATCGTGGATGTCCCTGCGGACCAGCGACGAGACGCCGCGATCACCCTGATCCCCCGGGGGAAGCCACAGCGCGACGGTGCCGGTGCCCCGGTCGCCCGCGGCGGCGGCCACCACCCGCACGTTGGCGGGCGTACCGGCGTCCAACAGCCTGGCCAGACGCGGCACCGGCTCCACCGTCACCACCGACTCCGCGCGCCGCGCCAGGCGCCGCGACCACGGCCCGTACCAGCCGCCCACGTCCACCGCCGTGCCGCCGCGCGGCACGAAGTCGGCGATCCGCCGCAACTCGGGTTCGAAGCGCGGGTACAGCACATCCACCGCGGTGCGGACCAACCTCGGCGACACCCGGGGCGCGAGCCGGGCGGCGAGCGTCATCGGTCGATCCGCAGGCTGATCCGGGCGTGCTCGTCGTCGCAGACGCGGACGCCGGAGGAGGGGAGAAGCTGGGGGATGCCGTCGACGATCGGGTAGCGGCGGCGCAGTCGCGGGTTGTACAAGGCGTCCTCCGGGAGCAGCAGGGTCAGGGGTCCCTTGTCGAGCGGGCAGGCCAGGATTCGCAGTAGCGGATCGTCAGGTTCCATCGGGCGACTCCTCAACCAGGGCGGGGACTTCGGCCGGCGCGGCCGGGGGCTCGTCGTGCCGGGGCAGGACGATCAGGACGGCGATGGCGAGCGTGCCGCCGACCAGGCGCAGGATCAGCCGCAGCCGGTCGTGCGGCAGCGACTCGCCGAAGGCGAGGCTGCCGAGCACGGCGGTGAACAGCGCGGACACCGTGGTGCACACCGGCACGATCAGCGACGCCCGACAGCGTTGCAACGCGGCCTGGGACAAAACCAGTCCGGCCGCGCCGGTGCCGACGAGCAGATAGGGGTGGGGCGTTCGGAGCAGGGCGAGCACCGTGTCGCCGACGCCGCGCCCGGTGAGGCGGCCGGAGACGCCCTTGACGGCCAGCGAACTCACCCCGTACAGCAGGCCCATCGCGACGCCGTACTCGACGCCGGTGGCCGGCGGGCGGGTCGGGTCCCGGGCCCGACGACCGGCGGCCAGATACAGCCACAGCCCGGCCGCGAGCGCCGGCAGACAGACCGCCAGGAGCCGGCCGGTCGGGGCGTGGTCGCCGACCGGGTCCGCGTCGCGCAACGAGGCGACGACCATAGCCAGCGCGGCGAGCACGGCGAGCACGCCCATCCGTTCGCGTACGGTGGGCCGTTCGCCCAGGATCACCGAGGACAGCAGGAGCAGCAGCACCAGGCCCGCGACGAACAGACCCTGCGCCGCGGCGATGGGCAGCGCGCGGTAGACCGCGAGTTGGGCACCGAACCCGGCCGCCAGCGCGAGCGAGCCGGCAAGCCACGCCGGGCTGCCCAGGAGCGACCGGATCAGTCGCAGCGGCCGACCGGCGGTCAATGCCGGAAGGTTGCCCAACGCCCGTTTCTCCAGCACGAATCCGGTGCTGTAGAGCACGTTGGCCAGCAGCGCCGCGGCCACTCCCCACCACACGGCTAGGCCCGCCGGGCGTGCGCGAGCAGGATCGAGGCGAGCGAGGGGGCCGCGCACGCGACCCGATCCAGCGGCCTGAGCACCCGGGGCACGCCGTGGAACGGCGCCCCGGCGATGCGCACCACCTCGAAGCCGGACGCGGTGAGGAGCTCGCGCAGGGCGCGCGCGGTGTACAGCCGCAGGTGGCCGACCACCTGCGAGCCCGGTCGGCCGTGGATGCCGCGCAGACTGACCTCGGAGAAGATCGGCTGCACGCCCGCGAGGAGCAGCGCGCGGTTGTACCACGCGGCCAGGTTCGGCGTGGAGAGCATGAGGTGGCCGCGCGGCTTGAGCACCCGCCGCAGTTCGTCCAGCGCCGCGTCCGGATCCACCAGGTGCTCCAGCACCTCGGCGAACACCGCGGCGTCCACGCCGGCGTCGGCCAACGGCAGTCCGCCGTCCGTGAGTTCGCCGCGCACCAGGTGGGGCATGTGCTTGCTCGCCCGGCGCAGCGCGTCCTGCGACCAGTCGATGCCCACCAGGGTGTGTCCGGCCGGCATGGGACCGGCGAACGAGGCCGCCGAGCCGTCGCCGCACCCGATGTCGACCACCACCGCCGGCCCCGGGCCCAACGCCCGGGCAAGCATCCTGGCCTGGCGCCGACTGCGCTCGGGGCCGGAGGCGACCGGTACCGCCGGGTTCTCGTAGAACGCGCGCAGACCGGCGGGGGAGGTGTCGCTCATCGCGAACCCCCCTCGTGCGCGATCGGGTCGGCGACGACGGCCGAGGATTGCGCGGCCGCCGAGACGGCGGACAGGTAGTGCTCGAAGAGGCCGTACAGCTCCCGGCCGGCCGCGTCCGTCAGCAGCGCGCGCGACCAGCGCAACCCCACATGCAGGCGGCCGAGGGTGCCGGTGGTGGTCACCGTCAGTCCCCGGGGCATCCGGGTGGGCGCCGAGACCCAGACCGCGTTCGCCCGGCCCGCGTCGCCGAAGTTCAGCGGATAGGGGATCCGGCCGAGGTTGCTGAGCAGGGTCGTCGAGGTCCAGGGCCCGAGGGCGCGGCCCAGACCGCGGGTGATCGAGGCCCGCAGGTCGACCGGCAGGAGCGGGGCGGTCAGCAGCGCCGCGCCGCGGCCGAGCGGGGGCCGGGGAGCGGCCCTGAGCGCCTTGGTCCGGCGGGCCGTGCGCCGGAGCAGGGCAAGGATCGCCTCCGGGTCCGGTTCCTGCCCGTACTCCCGGGCGCCGAACGCGACGTCGACCAGTCGGGTGCCGTTGCCGATGGGCATCTCGACACCACGCGGGCGGTCGTCGACCGGCATGGTGATCCGGATCGGCCGGGTCGGCGCGCCGTGCAGCCGGTTCCAGTGGGCGATCATCAGGCAGGTGACCACCAGGAGTTGGTCGTTGACGGTGTACGCGGCGCCGGGTGGGCGCGGGGGGAGCGGCAGTTCGCCGAGCACCAGGCCGTTGCCGGCGCGGTGCTCGGCCCCGCGCGCGGGGGCCGGCGCGACCCGGGCCGAACGGGCCAGGGCGGGGCCCGGGTCGAGGATGGCCTGTTCCGGGTCCTCGGTGCCGGCCGGTGCGGCCCGGTCCGAGGTGGGCCCGGTGCCGGCCCCGCCGTACAACTCCGCCGCGGTGGCCAGCACGCGCAGGAACGAGGGCCCGTCGAGGGCGGTGTGGTGGATGCGGCACAGCAGGACGCATCCGCCGGAGGTCGCCGACGAGCGGATCACGTCCAGCCGCACCGGCGGCGACAGGGTCAGCGGTGGCGCCTCGGCCAGGGCGAATGCCCGGGCCCGGGCCAAGGCGTCCGGACCGGGCGGCGGGAAGCCGACCGGTTCGACGTCGGGGGCGCCGGTGAGTTCCCACTCGTAGCGCCGCCGATACCACCGACCGGGCGCCTCGCGGACCAGGATTCGCGAGTGCCGGCGCAGTGCGGCGCCGAACGCGGCGCGCAGCCGGGCCGGATCCGGCTGCCCGGGCAGCCGGATCTCCATGTGCACCGCGATCGGCTCACCGGGCCGCTGACCCTGTCGGGACATCTCGTCGACGTGTGGGAACGGGATCCGGGCGAGGGCCGGCTCGACCGGGTGTTCGCGCCGAGCCGGGCGCACTGCGCTCATGGGTGTTCGATCTCCTTCGTCCTGCCGTCCGACGGGGGTTCCGGATCGGTCGGCGCGGGCTTCCCGCCGTCCGGCCGCACCGTCGGCAGCGGCGCGGTGTCGGCCTCCGGGGCCCGGTCGTTGACCATCGAGGGTTCGGTGGCCGGATCCCGGTCCGTCGGCGCCGGTTTGGTCATCGACACGGGCGGGGCCGCGGCTTCGGGCGGCGGGCCGGACGATGTGCCCGCAGGCGGATACGCAGGCGGCGGCGCGGACGGCGAACGCCCGTGCCTGGGACCGGAAGTCGCCACGCGTGGGCCGCCGGGATCGGGCCCGCCCACCGTCACCAGTGCCGCGCACAGCGCGATCAGCGCGAGCAGTTGCGCGGCAGGCCCGAAGGAGCCCTCGCCGCCGGCGATCGGCTCGCCCGCCCCGATCGCCGCCGCGATCCCGGCACCGGCCATCGCCACCAGCGCGATCGGTGTGAGCAGCCGGTGCCGCAGGTGCGCGAGCACCGCGAGTGCGAGCACCACCAGCGCGATCGGCCCCGCCACGATCGCGACCACCACGGTCGGCGCGAGCACGCCCAGGATCGGGCCGGGCGGCGGCGGTGCGGCGGGCGGTGCGTCGCTCCCGGCCGAGTCCCGGTTCCGGCGCCGGACGAAGGCGAGCGCGATCAGCGCGGCCAGGGCCACCGCGCCGCCGATCAGTCCGCCCCGGTATATCCCACCCGGCTCGTATTCGAGCTCGACGGTGCCGGCCGCACCGGCGGGCACCAGCCAACCCTGCTGCCAGCCGTCGATCCGGACCGGGCGCAGTTCCTTGCCGTGCAGCGTGGCCTTCCAACCGGAGTTGCGGTTCTCGTACATCTGGAGGTAGGTGGCCTCGCCCGCGCCCATCCGCACCGAGCGGTGGTCGCCGTTCCAGTCCGCGGCGGTGGCCGATCGCGCGGACTGCGGTGCCGGGGGCCGCAGTTGCCCTCGGATCGCGGTCACGTCGGTGATCTGCACCGGCCCCTGGTTGCCGGCCTCGACCGTGTGCATCCCCGCGCCCAGGGGCAGTACGCCGCCCGGCGACTCGGCGGCGCACAACCGCACCGCCACGGACCGGCGTTCGAGCAGGTCGCGCACCGTGCCCGAGGCACTGGTGGCGTGCATGACGCCGTCCACCGCCAACGGCGGTCCCTGCCCGCACGGCAGCGAGAACGCCACCCTCGGGTCCGGCGGGGGCGTGCGCAGCCGGGCCAACGCCGGGATGTGGATCTCGCTCAACCCCACCGGCAGTTGCAAGCGCTTGTCGGCGAGCGGGTTGTGCACGGTCAGCGGCGCGCCGCGGGTGATCGTGACGGTGATCCGGTCGGTGTCGATCGGCCCGAACCGGGCCAGCCCGTTCTCGTCCACGGCGACGGTCACCGAACCGTTGGGCGAGTCGATCCGGATCTCCTCCGGCCGGGTGGACAACCCGCCGGCCGCCCCCAGCACGATCTCGTCGATACTCGTGCGATCGGGCCAGTTCAGGTGGACCACGGGTCGGTCGCCGGCGATCCACGCGGTGGTCAGGTCGCCGTCCACGAGATTGCGCGCGCTGAGCGAGCGGCCGGTGTGGCCGGTGGACTCGGCGGTGGCGGTGATGTGCTTGGCCTGGTCCGGCGCGGCGCCCACCACCAGTCGGTCCAACTCCGGGCCGGGCACCGCGACGGCGCGCATGTCGAACGCGAAGTCACCGCCTTTGGGAGTCTCGAAGCGGCGGTGCAGCCCGTCCTCGGCCGCCACCGGCGAGAGCCCACCGGGGTCGTTGTCCCGGTGCATCGAGTAGACCCCGGTCTCCGCGTCGGAGCGGTCGGCGTCGGTGGGCAGACGCAGTAGCCGAGACACCTGTACACCGGGGATGGCGACCTCGGTGAAGCCCGCGCCGGACAGTCCGGATCGCGCGGTCCGCACGTCCAGGATGGTGACCCTGAGCCACTTCGCCGCTCCCTGCGGCGCCTTGACCTGCTGCGGCGTGCTCTCGGGGCGCAACAGGCTCTCCTGGGAGCCGCGATCGGTTGCGATCCGCACCCGGGTCGGCGCGGCACGCATGCCGTCGCCGGGCAGTGGGGTGAGCGAGAGCGACGCGGGGATCTCGGTGGGCGCGGTGAAGGCGACCTCGAGCCACTGGCCGGCCGGGGTGCCGGGGCTGCCCTCGGCCCACGCGGTCGCCGGGTCGCCGTCGAAGGCGTTCACCGGGTCGTACTGCGGCAGATGGAAGAGCCAGTTGCCGCTGCTGGACGCGGTCACCGACGCGGCCCCGCGCAGCACGGCGGTGCTCTGGTGGGCGGCCCCGTCGACGGGCAGGATCTGCTTCGGCGCGGATCCGGGGTTCTGCGTGCTGTCCGGCGGGTTCCGCTCGCCGGCGGTGTACGGGTAGGACGTGTTGGAGTTGACCAGGCCGAAGCGGGTGTCCGCGCGGCGCAGTCCGTCCGCGACGAACTGCGTGCCGGGCCGGTCGATGCCGGGGTGGGCATCGCCGGTGAGCACGGTGGGTCGGTCGCGTAGACCGGGATCGGCGGACAGTTGCAGCAGCGCCTCCGGGCCGCCGCTGAGCAGCGCGGTGTCGGCGACCGCCCGACCGCCGACCCGTCCGGGCCGAGGCGTGCCCGGGGCGGGCTCGTAGATCTCGACGGCCTGCAGGCGGGTGAACAGCCCCTGCACCTGGACCGGCGTGCCCTCGGGGATTCGACCGCCGGTGATCAACGGCCCGAAACCGGTGACCCGGTGGTAGCCGGAGGCCTCCAGGGTGCGCTTGACGGTGACCGGCGGCACGTAGCCGATCTGGTCCGGGTCCAGGTCGTTGCGGACCACCACCGCGTACAGGCCGGCCCGGGACAGGAAGTCCGCCAGCCCGGGCACTTGGCCGCCGGTGAGCAGGGCCTGTTCCACCGCGTCCGTCATCCGCCGCGCGCCGGGCGTGCCGAACGGGACGAAGTCCCGCTGCGCCCACGGCGAATCGGCCAACGGATCGAGTGGCTGGTCGATCGGCGAACCCCAGGTGTACAGCCCGTGGGCGGTCGCGGGGACCACCAGTGCCCGGCTGTCCGGGGAGTGTTTGTCCAGCCAGTCGGCGGTGTGCCGCCAGTGGTCGGGCAGCTTGGTGAAGGCACCCGATTGCAGCACCGTGCCGTTGAGGTACGGCCAGGCCAGGCCGGGCAGGATCAGCAGCGCGGCGAGCGCGGGCGCGAACCGGCGGGCGGGTCGGGGCAGCGCCGGTTCGTTCGCGCTCACCGTGCCCACCAGATGGGTCAGCCCGAGCACCAGCGCCAGGGCCAGTCCGGGTTCGAACTTGTAGATGTTGCGGAACGGACGCAGCCACCCGTCGAGCCAGTCGCGGGCCGTGCCGTGGAACGGCGCGCCGAACGAACCGCCGTAGCCGGCAAGGGCGATCAGCGCCACGATCAGCACGGTCAGGATCAGCCAGCGGCGCTCGGGAAGGTCGCGACGGGCCAGCCCGGCCAGGCCGAGCGCGGCGGCGAACGCCGAGCAGAGCACGGTGACCACGGCGGTGGCCACGGTCCAGCCGGCCGGCAACCACGGTTCACCGAAGTTGAGATAGGCGACCCAGTCGCCCGCGCCGCGCAGCAGTTCGGTCGCGGACATCGTGCTCGTGGTGGTCTCGGCCTGCTCGATGTACGGCATGAAGTTCTCGCCGTACACGCCGAGCAACAGCAGCGGGATCACCCACCACGCGGTGGCCAGCAGCACCCCGGGAATCCACCAGCCGATCAGTGCCCACTTGCGCGGCCCGGCCGGGCGGGTGAGCAGATACAGCCCCACCGGCAGCAGCGCGGCCAGCGTGGAGGCGGCGTTGACCCCGCCCATGAACGGGATCAGCAGTGCCGAACGGGCCGCGGCCGTACGCGGGTTCAGGTGTGGCGAGGTCAGCGGCAGCAGCACCCACGGCAGCAGGGCGCCGGGCAACACCGCGGCCGAGGTGGAACCGATCACGATGGTGAAGGTCGGCCACAGCGCGTACGCCACCGCGCCCAGCAGTCGGCTGTGCGCGGTGCCCACGCGCAGCCGCTCGGCCAGCCGCAGCGCGCCCCAGAACGCGGCCGTGACGATCAGCGAGAGCCACAACCGCTCGGCGAGCCAGATCGGCAGGTGGATCAGGTCGGCGAGAGCGTAGAACGGCAGGATCGGGAACGCGTAGCCGATGTACTGGTCGGCGATGCCGCCGAAGCCGGCCCGGTCGTGCCACAGGTTGCCCAGGTCGCCGATGAAACCCCACGGATCGGTGACCACGCCCAGCTTGGTCTCGAAGGTCATCTTTCCCGGCGACACGGCCAGGAACGCGACGAAGACGACTGCCCAGAAGGCCGGCAACCGGATCCGCCGGCGCGACCGGTCGGCCGGTGGTTCGGCCGGCGCCGGCTCGGCGGGCGGCCGGCCGGGCCGGGCCGGGGGGAGGGACAGGGTCGTCTCAGTCACGAGTGCCTCCTGCGGAGCGCGCGCGATGCCCGGGGGCCGGGACGCCGGCGGCGGGATCGAGGAACGCGTCGGGCGATGGCGCCGTCACGGGCACCGCCGAAGAATGAGGAGCAGGTTCCAGGTGATGACCTCGCGCAACCCGGGAACGCGGGTGACCGCGCCGGGCAGAAACGGCCAGTAGCGCGAGCGGGCCGACGCCACCACCACGTCCGGACGGGCCCGGACGTGGCGCAGGGTGGGCCCGATGTGCACGGCGAACAGGTTCTCGCCCAGGGTGTGCTTGGCGGCCCGCCCGGTGCGCCGCGCGTACCGGGTACGGGCGCGTTCGGCGCCCAGATAGTGCCAGGGCGCCCACTCGTGACCGCCCCACGGGGAGTACCAGTTGGTGAAGGAGACGTAGATCAACCCGCCCGGGCGGGTGACCCGGACCAGTTCGCTCAGGAAGGTCTGCGGATCCGCCACGTGCTCCAGCACATTGGACGAGAAGCACACGTCGGCGACCCCGTCCGCCAGCGGCAGCAGGTACCCGTCGGCGACCACGGCACCCACGGGCGGGGTGCCCCGCGCGGCCAGCTCCGCGGGGTCGGGTTCGAACAGGTACGCGTTGGCGCCGCGTCGGCGGAACTCGCGGGTGAAGTGCCCGCTGCCGCCGCCCACGTCGACCACCACCCGACCGCGGAGCCGCATGTGCCGTTCGACCTGATCGGCGGCGTCGCGGGCGAGCAGTCCGTAGCACCGGTCCGGGTCCTGCGGCTCCTGCCGAAAGGCGCGAAAAAGCGCGATCGACCGGCGCAGGGACGGGTCCTTCACGCGGTCACCACCCAGTGCCGCGTCCGGGGACCGGGGCGGGCGCGGCCTCGGCGGCCACGGCCCGGAACCGGTGGACCGTGCGGGCCCAGCGAAACCGGGCGGCGCGCAGTCCGGCGGCGGCACTCATCGCCGCGCGGCGCTCGGGGCTGAGCGCCAGCGCGCACCACGCGGCGGCGAACGAGCTCTCGCCGCGGGCCAGCACGCCGGTGACCCCGTCGTCGATCGAGTCGCGCAGGCCCGGGATGTCGAAACCGATGGCCGGCGTGTGCCGGGCCGCGGCCTCGGTGACCACCAGACCCCAGCCCTCGACCAGCGAGGGATGCAGCAACAGCCAGGCCGCGCACAGCAGTCGGTGCTTCTCGGTCTCGGACACCCGGCCGGCGAAATGTACGCCCGGCCCGGCCGAGGCGCGCAGCCGATCGCCTTCCGGCCCGTCGCCGACGATGACCAGCCGGCCACCGGTGACCGGCCGGACCCGATCCCACAGGCGCAGGAGCAGGTCGATGCGCTTGTACTCGACCAGGCGCCCCACCGCCACGAACAACGGCTCGGGCGACTTGGGAACCCTGGGGGCGGGTTCCTCGACGCCGTTGTGCACGACCCGGATGCGATCCGGCGGCACGCCGATCGCCCGCAGCGCGGCGGCGGTCGAGCCGGACACCGCGACGATCAGATTGTCCCGATGCGCGCCGGCCAGCCCCCAACGCTCCAGCCGTCGGCCCAGCCGCGCGGCGGGGCTCGGAAACCGCATGCCCCACAGGTCGGTATGGACGTGGTTGACCAGGCACAGGGTGGGGCCCCGGTGCCACAGCGGAGCCAGGTACGGCATGCCGTTGCAGACCTCGACCAGCAGGTCGCAACCGCCGACCCGACGGTCGAGGGCGCGGTGCGCGCGCAGGTAGTGGTCGGCGTCGCCGCCGGCCGAGACCACGCGGTAGTCGCGGTCGGCGGCCGGTCCGCCGCAGACCAGGGTCACCTGGTGACCCCGGGCGGTGAGACCGTCCGCCAATCGATCGACCAGCAGTTCGGAGCCGCCCGCGGCCGGGTTCGCCAGGTCGCGGCGGGCCAGGAAGACGATGCGGCGAGGGTGAGGGGTCCGGTCGGACGCGGAACCGCGCGGTGAGGAATGCAACGGTGCCGGGCCGGTCACCGGACGCAGCGCGGAAGGCACGTGCTGGGGCATGTGAGCTCCAACTCGTAGCGGGCCTGGAACGAACGCGGAAGGGTGCACGGGAAGTGCGGGATGTGCGGGGTGAGTTCGTAGTTTTCGCCACCAAGTGCGCCGAAGCTACTCACCCAGGTGACAACTTTGACGTTCCGCACGACCGGAGAATTGTCAGTTCGGTGCCGGTCTGCCCGAGTCGCGCCGCCGGATCGGCCCGGTACGGCGGTGCGGCAACCAACGGAAACGGGCGCGCCGGTGTGGATCGGCACCCGGCTCGTGCCCCGGCTCGGGGGCGGGCTCGTGCCCCGGCTCGGCGTCGGGTTCGGGGCGGGGACGGGTGCCGGCTCCGCGGACCAGGAGCAGCACTCCCAGCGCCGTGAGCAGGGCCCCGAGCGCGCTCGCGGCCAGTGGGGCGGTCTCGCCGACCAGTTCCAGTTTGGCGCCGTCCTCCTCGGCCGAGTCCACCTGCCGGCGCCGGGTCTCCTCGGTGAACCGGATGTTGTCGCTGTCCAGCAGCACCACCGAGGCGGAGTTCGCCCCGGGTGCGCGCAGGGTCTTGCGCGGGGCGATTTTGGCGTCGATCACCCGGCCGGTGCGCGGGTCGACGACCAGGTCGACGCCGGCGTTGGCGTACCACTCCTCGGCGAGCACCTGCGGCTGCGCGGGCAGGCCGACCAGGGTGCCCGGCACCTGCCGGCCGCCGACCCGGGTGTCCTGGACGACGCCGGTGAAGCGATAGCCGCGGTGCCCGCGGACCTTCACCGTGCCGCGGTAGTCCAGCGGTACCGCCGCCCCCAATGTCTCGTCCCACCAGCGGTATCGGCGCTTCTCCAGGTCGAACGGGAACTTCAGGAACGCCTCGCCCTGGATCGCGGGCGTCTCCCCGCAGCAGTGCACGGGCGCGTTGGTACGCCGGTCGGTCACCCAGCGGGCCAGCGTCCACTGGAAGGACCGACGCGGGTCGTGCGCGGCCAGCGTGGCCGGAGTGTCGATCGTCGTCGACACGTCCCACACCGCCCGACCGCTGCGCTCGGCAGCCGCGACATCGCCCACCACGCGGCGGGTCACGGTGAGCGTCTCGCCGTGCACCGGCCGCAGCGAGCCGGTGTCGAAATAGCTTCCGGTACCGGCGAACACGACGGTGTCGTCGATGTCGACGGGGGTGCGTTTGGCGTGCGGCTCGACGTACCAGGCCAGCATCGCGGCCAGCACGAGCAGGAAGACCCCGGCTCCGAGCAGAGCCAGGGAGAGGATCGAGGAACGGGAGGAAATGGCGCGGCGCATCCGGCACTCCTGACGGCAAAGGGCCTCGGGGACGTGCACGTCTGTCTCAGGCCGGGAACCGTAGGCGCACCCTTGACGGAGTGTCAATACACCTCGCACACTGTGCTGATATAGAGCCGGTGCATGGGAACGGGCGGGGTGCCCTCCGATCGAGAGGCTCGTCGAAGCATGCGCAGACTGCTCGCCGCCGGCTTGACCGCGATCGTTGCCGCCGCCCTCGCCGTGGCCGCCGCGCTCGGCATCGTCGCCGCGTTGAACGCCACGCCCGACCAACCCAACGTCCCACTCGTGTCCTTCCGCACCGACCCGACGGCGCCGAACGCGCAGCCCTGATGCCGGCGCCGCCGGCAGGCAAACGGGTCCGGTCACGGGCGCACGGCCCCGGCGACGGTGTCGAGCGCCGGCCGCGAGGGAAAGGCGACATGACGGTGCGCACCGCCTGGCGGGACGTGCCTCGGCCGCGACTGTGTCGGTTCGCCGATCTGGCCATGGCCGAGATCCCCGACCTGGCGCAGGACATCCTGCGCGACATCCGGGTCGAGTACCCGGGACTGCCGCTCGTGCCCGACGAGTCCGGCGAGCCGATGGCGCTGGTCGCCATCCGGCGCGCCCTGGTCGACTTCGTCGAGCACCTGCTGGACACCGACGACCGGCAGCACGAACGCCTGGAGCTGTTCGAGCTGTTCGGCCGCGTCGAGGTGCTCCAGGGCCGAAGCCTGGATTCGCTCCAGGCCGTCTACCGGCTCGGCGTACGACTCGCGTGGCGGCGACTGGCCGAGATCGGCCAGCAGGTGGAGATCCCGCCGCCCGCGATGTACGAACTCGCCGAGGCCGGATTCGAATACCTGGACGGCCTGGTCGCCCAGTCCGTGCACGGCTACGCCGAGGCCGCCGCCCGGCAGGTCGGCGAACGCCTGTGGGCGCAGAAGCGATTGATCAAGATGATGCTCACCGAATACGGCACCGAACCCGCGAGCGCACTGGCCGAGCACGCCGCCCGGATCGGCTGGCCACTACCCGAACAGGTGGCCGTGGGCGTGCTGTTGCGTCCCGCACCGGACGCGGTTGCCCCGGCGGTGGGCCGGGACGTACTCCTGGACATGGAGTGCGAACGACCCCGGATGATCGTGCCCGACCCGGACGCGGCCGGCCGGCCCGAACTGCTGCGCCGGGCGATGACCGGCTGGACCGGCGCGATCGGCCCGTCCGTCCCGCTCGCCGACGCGGCCAAGTCGCTGCACTGGGCCTGCACCGCACTGCGCCTGATGGAGCGCGGGCACCTGCCGGACGGGCGGGTGATCCGCTGTACCGAGCACACCGAGGCATTGGTGCTGCTGCCGCCGGAGGAGCTGATCGAGGATCTGGCCCGGCGCTGCCTGGCACCGCTGGACAACTGCTCGCCCACGCACGCCCGGCGACTGGCCGAGACGCTGCTCGCGTGGCTGGAGACGCGCGGCGGCGCACCGGAGATCGCGGCCCGGATCGGGGTGCACGCGCAGACCGTGCGGTATCGGCTGCGGCAGATCCGCGAACTGCTGGGCGACGAGATGGACGAGCCCGATCGCCGCTTCGAACTGGAACTGGTGCTGAGGGCACGTCGGTTGCGTGACGAGCAGGAGGGTCTGGACCGGAACTGAGACTCTGCGAAATGGAGTTCAGTGGCCACGCGCCGATTCGGGGCGGGCGCCGTCGGAGGTCACGGGCTCGTGGGGCGCGCCGAAGCGGTTGCCGACGCCGAGGTCGGGACTGCGGTCGGCGACGAGGACGGCGCCGACGTCGACCACGGTGTCGGCGGGCGCCACTCCCGGACGTCCGGCCGGCTCTCATGCGGGTTCGGTGAGGCGAACGGGCCCGCGCGCTTGTTCATCGGGGCCGGCGCGACCACGACGAGGATCACGGTGAGCACGGTCAGTGCCAAGCCGATGGGGTCGCGGACGTTGTAGGTGTAGCGGTCCGTCCCCCACCTGTCCCGCTTGCACACCGGCTCGTCGTCGTCCCACACACCGGCCACCCTGCGCCGGGCAATCGAACGTCCGTACCGGCTCCCTCCGAGCTGCTTCGGCCCGTCGGCGATGCCCGGGATCCGTGGGGCGTCGCGCCGCGTCGGGTGCCGCCGACGCCCTCCCGGGCGACTCGGGACATCGGCCGGCGAATCGGGGCCGTGGGCTCATCCGCCCGGGACGGTGGGCGGCGCACCGTTGGCATGTGACCAACCAGCCGACGGACCACCCGGCAGCTCGTGAACCCGCTGCCGACCACGGCACTCCCGGAAGGACCAGGACCATGTGCCGGCATTCTCCCCCATGTCCCGCCGCATCGGCCTCCGACCACCTGGCGGCACACGTCGTACAGAGCCATCCCGAACAGGGCTGGAGCCTGCTGTGCAACGGCGTGGTGATCTTCGAGGACACCGGCGCGCTGCTGCCCGACGGTGCGATCGAGGCGCCGCATCGGGTGTGCGGTCCCCGGGCGATGTCGATGGAAGCCGCCGGATAGGCGGACGGCCGAGGCGCCGAGGCGCCGAGGCGCCGAGGCGCTGAAGGACCGAAGGGCCGAAGAGCAGAAGCGCGGAAGCGCCGAACAGCGATCCGGGGGTCTTCGGGAGCCGACTCCCGAAGACCCCCGGATGTATCACCCCTCCGTAGCTCCGGATCCTCGCGAAGGCTCCGGACCAGGCAAGGAAGACAGCTCGTGAGTACTCTGTGCCGGCCCGCCGTGGCCGTCCCCGAAAACGTGATCACCATGGACGAGTCGCTCGACATCGCCCGGCGACTGCACGCGGACAACCCCCGGCTGCCGCTCGCGCTGCGGCTGATCGCGAACACCGGTGTCCGCCGACGACATCTCGTCCAGCCGATCGAGCGGACCCTGCGACACCCCGGCTTCGAGGCCCGCAACCTGCTCTATCAGGAACAGGCCAAGCTGCGCGTGCCGCCGGTGATCCGCCGGGCGCTCGCCAACGCGGAGGTGGAGATACGCGACATCGACCTGCTGATCTACGTCTCGTGCACCGGGTTCAGCATGCCGTCGATGACCGCCTGGCTGATCAACGAACTGGGCATGCGCTCCGATACCCGCCAACTGCCGATCGCCCAGCTCGGCTGCGCGGCCGGTGGCGCCGCGATCAATCGGGCGCACGACTTCTGTACCGCGTATCCCGAGCTCAACGCGCTGATCGTGGCGTGCGAGTTCTGCTCGCTGTGCTACCAGCCCGACGACGCCGACATCGGGTCGCTGCTCTCCGACGGCCTGTTCGGCGACGCGGTCGCCGCGGCCGTGGTGCGCGGCGCGGGCGGTACCGGCGTGCGGCTCGAACGCAACGGTTCGTACCTCATCCCACACACCCAGGACTGGATCTCCTACGCGGTCAAGGACACCGGATTCCACTTCCGCCTGGACAAGCGGGTGCCCACCACGATGGCGCCGCTCGCGCCGGTCATCGACGAACTGGTCGCCCGACACGAATGGGACGCCTCGGCGCTGGACTTCTACGTCGTACACGCCGGCGGGCCGCGGATCCTGGACGACCTGAGCAGGTTCCTCGGAGTGGTTCCCGAGGCGTTTCGACACAGCCGGGCGACCCTCACCGAGTACGGGAACATCGCGAGCGCGGTGGTCTTCGACGCCCTGGACCGGTTGTACGCGGCGGGCGGACCCGCCGTCGGCGGACGCGGCATCGTGGCCGGTTTCGGCCCCGGGATCACCGCGGAGATGGCCCTCGGCACCTGGGTCGCCGGCGAACCGGCCGGCGTCGGGGTCCGGCGGCCGACGAACGAGGAGGTGCCGTCATGGTCGACGGCCTGATCATGCCGCCCGGAGCGGGTCGACGACTGGTCACCGCCGCGCAGGAGGTCACCTACAAGGTGACCGGCGCGCATGCCCGACACACCTCGACCTTCGAGGTGGTCGTGCCACCCGGCTTCGACGTCGGCGCGCACGTGCACGCGCGGGGCGAGGAGTTCTTCTACGTCCTCGACGGCGAACTCGACGTGCTCGCCTTCGAACCCCGCCGGCGCACCCGCGACGACTGGCGCGGCTGGCGCTCGGAAACCGGCCGGGGACCGGTCCGGGCCGGGGCCGGGAGCTGCATGTTCGTACCGCCGGGCTGCCCGCACGCGTTCGCCAACCCGACCGCACGGCCGGCCAGGATGTTGTTCCAGTCGACGCCGGCGCCCGATCACGAACGCTACTTCGAGGAACTGATCGAGATCTTCGGCGCGGGGGAGCGGGTCGACTCCGAGCGCGTGGCCCGACTGCGCGAGAACTACGACGTCCAACAGATCACCCCACTGCGGCACGCGTCGCCGAGGGCCGGCGGCATCGCCGGTCCCGGATCGGGCGCCGGACCCGGTGCCGGCTCGAGGGCCGGATCGGGGGCCGGACCCGGTACCGGATCGAGCGCCGCGCCGCACCCGGACCAGGGGAGACCGCGATGAACACCGCTTCCGTACCCGCCGCCGAGCAGCCGGCGCCGGCCGACTGGCTGGCCTGTCCGAGCTGCCGGGCGCTGGTCTACCGCAAACGTTTCGAGCGCGCCGACCGGGTGTGTCCCGGCTGCGGCACGCACACCCCGCTCGACGCGGGCCGGCGGCTCGACGCGCTGCTCGACCCGGGCAGTGCCCGGCCGCTGACCCCGACCGAGACCGTGCACGACCCCCTGCGCTTCGAGGATCTCAAGCCGTACCCGGACCGCCTGGCCGCCGCCCGGGTGGCGACCGGACATGACGACGCGGTCCGGGTGGCGCTCGGCACCGTGGTCGGGCACCCGGTGGTGCTGGCCGTGATGGACTTCGCCTTCATGGGCGGCAGCCTGGGCGTGGCCGCGGGCGAGGCGGTCACCACGGCCGCGGACGCCGCTTTGGCCCGGCGGGTACCGCTGATCCTGGTCACCTCCTCCGGCGGGGCCCGGATGCAGGAGGGCGCGCTGGCCCTGATGCAGATGGCCAAGACCTCGGCGGCGATGGCCGAACTGGACGAGGCCGGCATCCTCACCGTCACCGTCGTCGCCGACCCGACCTACGGCGGCGTGGCCGCGTCGTTCGCCACGCTGGCCGATGTGGTGGTGTGCGAACCGGGTGCGCGGATGGGCTTCGCCGGACCGCGGGTGATCGAGGAGACCATCGGGGAGCGGCTGCCGGAGGGTTTCCAGACGGCGGAGTTCCTGCTGCGACACGGCCTGGTGGACGCGGTCCGGCCGCGTGGCGAGCTACGCCGCACGCTCGCGGTCCTGCTGGCGTCGGCACGGGGGGCGGACGGGGCGGAGCGGGCCGACGGGGGCGATGGGGCGCGCGAACCCGAAGGAGCGGGTGCACCCGAGCGGGTCGAGGCGGAGGAACGGTCGGGCGTGCCCGATCGGGCCGAGGTCTTCGACGGGTCGGGTGGGTCGGATGGGTCGGGTGGGTCGAATGGGTCGGGTGGGTCGAATGGGCCGAACGGGGCGGATGGGGCGGATGCGTGCGATCGATCCGACGGGACCGGGACCGGGTCGCCCTCTGCGACCCTCGCGTGCCGTCGGATCGACCCGGCGCGCGGCGCCCCGTCGACGCCGATGTCGGGTCCCGCGCCCGTCGAGCCGCCCGTTCGTCCGGCGCACGAGGTGGTCGCCGCCGCGCGGGACCTCGGTCGGCCCACCACGCGTGACCATCTCGCGTATTGGATGGACGCGTTCGTCGAGCTGCGCGGCGACCGGGCGGGTGGCGACTGCCCGGCGATCGTCGGCGGCCTGGGCCTGGTGGACGGCCGCGCGATGCTGGTGCTCGGGCACCAGAAGGGCCATACCACCGCCGATCTGGTCCGGGCCAACTTCGCGATGGCCTCGCCGGCCGGCTACCGCAAGGTGGTCCGGCTCGCGCGTCTGGCGGAGAAGCTCGGCGTGCCGTTGGTGACCCTGATCGACACGCCCGGTGCCCACCCGGGGATCGAGGCCGAACAGCAGGGCCAGGCCGGGGCGATTGCCGCATGCCTGCGCGTGCTCGCCGGACTGCGGGTGCCCGTGGTGGCCGTGGTCACCGGTGAGGGCGGCAGTGGCGGCGCGCTCGCGCTCGGTGTCGCCGACCGGGTGCTGATCAGCGCGAACGCGCTGTACTCGGTGATCAGTCCGGAGGGTTGCGCGGCGATTCTGTGGAAAACCCGGGAGCAGAGCCCGGCGGCTGCCCGCGCGCTCGGCCTGGACGCACGCTCGCTGCTCGAACTCGGCGTGGTGGACCGGGTGGTCCCCGAACCCGAGGGCGGCGCGCATACCGATCCGGCCGCCGCGAGCCTGGCCCTGCGGGACGCGGTCCTGGAGACGGTGGCCGAACTCGCGGCGGTCGAACCGGCCGAGCGCGTCGTGCTGCGCCGGCGGCGGTTTCGGGCCTTCGGGTTGCCCGCCGTGCGGCCGGCCGGCGCCGGCGACCCGGACGACGGCAACGCCTACGACTTCGAGGAGGAATCGGCATGACCGGCACCGACGGCGAAGGCCGCGCGGCAAGCCTGACCGCGCTGCGCAGCGCGCTGGGCCACGTCCTGAACGATGCCCCGCGACCGCCCACGCGGATCGTGGTGCGTTCCGGAGGGGAGAGTATCGAGGTCGCGTGGTCCGACCCGTCGGGCGCGCCCGGGCCGTCGCCGGCCGCGTCCGATTCCGAGCCCGTTGCCGTTGCCGCGAGGGCGGCCGAACCGGACCGGCCCGCGGAGACCGCGCCGGCGGGCCAATCCTCGGGCCATCTCGTCCGCGCCCCGCTGGTGGGCACCCTCTACCGCGCGCCGGAGCCCGGGGCGGCGGCGTTCGTCGAGGTCGGCGACGTGGTCCGGGCCGGCCAACAGGTGGCCATCATCGAGGCGATGAAGCTGATGAACCCGATCGAGGCGGACCGCGACGGCCGGGTCACCGCGGTGCTGGTCGACAACGGCCAGGGCGTCGAGTACGACCAACCGCTGCTCGAACTCGAACCAGAACCCGATGCCGACTCCGACGTTGCGAGGTGACCCGCCGTGTTCGACACCGTACTGATCGCCAACCGCGGTGAGATCGCGCTCCGCGTGGTGCGAACCTGCCGGGACATGGGCATCGCCACCGTGGTGGTGCACTCCGGCGCGGACCGTGACTCGGCCGCCGTACGCGCGGCCGACCACCACGTGAACATCGGCCCCGCCGACCCGCATCGCAGCTATCTGTACGCGCCGGCGGTGATCGAGGCGGCCCGCAACACGGGCGCGCAGGCGATTCATCCCGGCTACGGATTCCTGTCCGAGGACCCCGACTTCGCCACCATCTGTGCGGAGAACGGGATCGTCTTCGTCGGTCCGGCCCCGGAGGTGATGGCCCGGCTCGGCGACAAGTCGACGGCCCGGCGAATCATGGCGGACGCGGGACTCCCGGTGCTGCCCGGCTCGCGCGAGCCGGTCGGCACGGCCGACGAGGCCGCCGAGGTGGCGCGGGCGATCGGGTTCCCGCTGATCGTCAAGGCGGTCGCGGGTGGCGGCGGCCGGGGCATGGCGGTGGTGCCGGACGCCGGCGCGCTCTTGCCCACCTTCCGCGCCACGCGCGCCACGGCCCAGGCGGCCTTCGGCGACAACCGCGTCTACCTGGAGCAGTACCTGGCCGGCGCCCGGCACATCGAGATCCAGATCCTTGCCGACGCGCACGGGAACGTGGTGCATCTCGGTGAGCGCGACTGCTCGGTACAGCGCCGACACCAAAAGCTCGTCGAGGAGTCGCCCGCCGCCCGCCTGCCCGCCGAACTGGCCGAACGGCTGGCCGCGCACGCGGTCGCCGGGGCCCGGGCGGTGGGGTATCGGGGAGCGGGCACCTTCGAGTTCCTGGTGCGTGGCGAGGACGCGGCGTTCATCGAGGTGAACTCGCGGATCCAGGTCGAGCATCCGGTGACCGAGACGGTGACCGGCATCGACATCGTCCGCGAGCAGTTGCTGATCGCCGCCGGCCGACCGCTGGACTTCGGTCAGGATCGGGTGCACCGCCGCGGGGTCTCGGTGGAGTGCCGGATCAACGCCGAGGACCCGGCGCGCGATTTCGCGCCCTGCCCGGGCACGCTCACCGCGTTCGAGGCGCCGGCCGGTCCGTTCGTCCGGGTGGACACCCACGCGTTTCCCGGAGCCCGGGCTCGGCCGGAGTACGACTCGCTGCTGGCCAAGATCGTCACGTGGGGGCCGGATCGCGACCAGGCGCTGGCCCGGATGCGGCGTGCGCTGCGCGAACTGCGGGTCGAGGGCCCGGGTGTGCACACCACCGCGCCGCTGCTGGCCGAGGTGCTGGACGAACCGGACTTCCGAGCCGGACGCCACGACACGACCCTGCTCGACCGCCGTACCGCACCCTGAAGAAAGGCGCGTGCCATGTCCGCTTTCGGGACCACTCCGATGCCCCCGTCGCCCGCCCGCGTGTTGGCGATCTCCGGTTCGCTGCGCGCGGAATCGGCCAACACCCGACTGCTGGCCGCGTTGCCCGCGCTCGCGCCACCGGGCATGTCCTTCGACGTCTATCCGACGCTGGGCGAACTGCCGTTGTACAACCAGGACTTGGACGTGCATCCGGCGCTGCCGGCGGTGCGGAGGTGGCGCACCGCGATCAGTCGGGCGGACGGGTTGGTGATCGCCACGCCGGAGTACAACCACTCGATTCCCGGGGTCCTGAAGAATGCGGTCGACTGGGCCTCGCGCCCGCGCGGCGACGCGTCCCTGTGCGGGAAGGGCATCGCCGTGATGGTGGTGACGGCCAGTCGGCTGCACGGGTTCCGCGGGTTGACCGACACGGTGCGGATCCTGACCGGGCTGGGCAACCTGGTGGTCCCCGATCCGGAGGTGGTGGTGGGCGGCGCGCCCGAGGCGCTGACCCGCGACGCCGACGGCTCGGTACGCCCGGCCGACCCGCTGGTCGCCGCCCGGATCCGCGTCCAACTACAGGCCCTCTCCGACGTCATCCGCACCGGCGCCGCGTCCGCAGCCCTGGTTGCCCCGGCCCACGACCGCCGAAGGGCGTGACCGCGCGCCGTGCCTCGGTCACTGTCCTGCGCGTACGGGTCGCCACGGCGGGTGGGCGTGATTGCATCGGCGCCGCGTCCGCAGCCCTGGTTGCCCCGGCCCACGACCGCCGAAGGGCGTGACCGCGCGCCGCGCCTCGGTCACCGTCCTGCGCGTACGGGTCGCC
The DNA here is from genome assembly GCF_055558835.1 of Embleya sp. NPDC025285. NCBI lineage: Bacteria > Bacillati > Actinomycetota > Actinomycetes > Kitasatosporales > Streptomycetaceae > Embleya > Embleya sp. NPDC025285. The sequence goes on along the minus strand of NZ_JBVHLU010000080.1, from coordinate 763 downwards.
ACGGCGGGTGGGCGTGATTGCACCGGCGCCGGCTCCGCAGCCCTGGTTGCCCCGCATCGCCACCGCCGAAGGATGCGGTTGCGCTGCCGTGCCCGGGTTGCCGTCCGGTGGGTGCCACCGTCTTCGGATCGCCGCGAGCGGGCGGGCGGATGTGACCGGCACCGGCGCGGGGTCCGCTGCCGTGGTCGCCCCGGCCCGCCACCGCCGAGGCGCGTGGCCAACTACCGCCCCACTCGGGTCACACCACCCGGCGGCTGCCATCGTCCCCATACCGCCACGAGTGGGCGGTTGGGCGTAATGGGCACCGGCTGCGCATCCGCGACCCGGGCCGACCCGCCCCGTCACCGTCGAAAACCGCGACCATCCGCCGGCCTCCCGGGTTGCCGTCCGGTGGGGGCTGCCGTCCGCGGCTTGCCGCGCGTGGGCGACCGGACGTGATCGGCAGCGGTGCTGCGCCGGTGGCCCTGGTCGGTCCGTTTCGTCGTTGCGAGGGGCATGACCACGCTGCCGTTCCGGGGTCGCCGTCCGATGGGTGGCGTCGTCTCCAAGTGGCTGCGAGGGGGTGATGGGACCAGACGAGCACCGGCTCGCATCCGCGACCCGGCCGGCCCGCCCCGCGTCCCCGCGCCCGCGCCCGCGCCCCGAGTGCGCCCGGGTGTGCCGCCGCCCCCGCCGTCGGGGGGGGGGGGGGGGGGGGGGGCGGAAGAGGGGGGGGGGGGGGAGGGGGGGGTTTTGCCACATTTTTGCTCCTGTTGTGTCTTTT
>NZ_JBVHLU010000079.1:0-54844 GCF_055558835.1 Embleya sp. NPDC025285 | reverse complement strand
GAGCCGCGGAGTACGGCGACGACCGGGTGGCCGTTGCGTTGGGCGTCGGAGAGGCGTTCGAGCAGGAGCAGGCCGACGCCCTCGCCCCAGCCGGTACCGTCCGCCGTCGATGAGAACGCCTTGCAGCGGCCGTCCGGTGACAACCCGCGCTGGCGGCTGAACTCCACGAACATGCCCGGCGTCGCCATCACGGCGGCGCCGCCGGCGAGCGCCAGCGAGCACTCCCCATGCCGAAGAGCCTGAGAGGCGAGGTGGATCGCGACGAGCGAGGACGAGCACGCGGTGTCCACCGTCACCGCCGGACCCTCGAACCCGAACGTGTAGGCCACCCGACCCGACGCGACACTCGCCGTATTGCCGGTGAGCAGGTAGCCCTCGAAGCCGTCGGCGGGCTCGTGCAGGCGCGGGCCGTAGTCCTGACTCATCGCGCCCACGAAGACTCCGGCGTCGCTGCCGCGAATCGTGGACGCGTCGATGCCCGCCTGTTCGAACGCCTCCCACGCGGTTTCGAGCAACAGGCGTTGTTGTGGATCCATCGCGGCGGCCTCGCGCGGACTGATCCCGAAGAACTCCGCGTCGAACCCGTCCGCGTCGTGCAGGAATCCGCCCGCTCGCGCGTATGTCTTGCCCGGTACACCTGGCTCCGGCGCATACAGCTCGTCGACGTCCCAGCCCCGGTTCGTCGGCAACGCGGTGATGGCGTCGATGCTTTGGCTGACCAACTGCCAGAGCTGATCCGGAGATTGCACGCCACCGGGATAGCGGCAGCTCATCGCCACGATCGCGATCGGATCGTCGTCGCGCGGTGCGATCATCCGGGTTCGCGAGTCGTTCGTGGTGCCGATTCCGGAGAACCGGGCCCACAGGTGGTCGGTCAGGACCCGGGGCGTCGGATGGTCGAAGGTGAGCGTCGCGGACAGGTCCAGCCCGGTGGAGGTCGCGAGCCGGTCGCGGAACTCCACCGCCGTCAGCGAGTCGAATCCCGACTCCTTGAAGCTCTGCCCGGGGTCGACGGCGTCGGAGGTCACGTGGCCCAGCGCGATGGCGGCCTGGGTGCGGACCAACTCCAGGAGTACGCGCCTTTGTTCGGCTTCGGACCGGCCGCCGAGGCGGCGCGCGAGCGGGTTGGCCGGCTCCGTGGCCTCCGCGTCCTCGGTGGTCTCCGCGTCCTCCGCGAGTTCCACGCTCGACGCGGGATCCGGGCCCGTCTTCGCGGCGGTTTCGACGGTCGGTCCGGAATCGGCGCCCGGCGCCGGGTCGGCGAGCCAGTAGCGGCGACGCTGGAACGCGTAGGTGGGCAGGTCGTCGACGACCTGGTCGGTGGCGAGCTGCGTGCTCCAGTCGGGGGCGGCGTCCAGGAGCCGGGTGTGCGCGATGGCGGTGGCGACGGTGGGGGCCTCGGGCTGCTTGCGGTGCAGAGTCGGGATGAAGACGGGCGATGCGTCCCGGGCGGAGTCACCCGATCGCAGGCTCTCGACGGTGCCCCGGGCGAGGGTGGTGAGAGTGCTGTCGGGGCCGAGTTCGATGTAAGTGGCGACGTCGTGCCGGTGGAGCGTGGTGACGCCGTCGTGGAAGTGCACGGCGTGCCGGATGTGCTCGGTCCAGTAGGCGGGATCCGTGAGTTGCTCGGTGGTCGCGATCGTGCCGGAGACGTTGGAGACGAGCGGGGTGTGCGGTGCGTGATAGGTCAGCGATTCCGCGATGTCCCGGAACTCCGCCAGCACGGGGTCCATGTGCGGTGAGTGGAACGCGTGGCTGACGGTGAGTTCCTTGGTCTTGTGTCCCGCGCCGCGCACCTGTTCCGCGATCCGGCGGCATCGGTCGCGGTCGCCGGAGATCACCGTGGCCCGAGGCGCGTTGTGCGCGGCGATCGAGACGAAGTCGTGTTGGTCGGAGATGAGTTCCGCGAGCTGCTCCGGCGTGGCGTCGATCGCGATCATCGCGCCGCCGGAAGGTGCGGTCTGCATGAGTCGCCCGCGTGCGGTGACGAGGGTGGCGGCGTCGGGGAGGTCGAGGACTCCGGCGAGGTGGGCGGCGGTGAGTTCGCCGATGGAGTGGCCGATGAGGTAGTTCGGCGTGATGCCGTGATGGATCAACAGGTGGTGCAGTGCGCTCTGGAGGGCGAAGAGCGCGGGTTGGGTGTAGCGGGTCTGGTCGAGGAGCTCGGGGTGGTGGTCGATCACGTCGCGGAGCGGTCGGTCCAGGTGCGGGTCCAGGTGGGCGACGGCCTCGTCGAAGGCGTCGGCGAACACCGGGTACGCGGCGCGGAGTTCCGAGCCCATGCCGGGTCGTTGGCTGCCCTGCCCGGTGTACATGAACGCCGTCCCGCCGGCGGTTCCCGAGTACGTGCCTTGCACGACCGTGGCGCCGCCCTGGTCCTCCGCCAGCCCGGCCAGCCCGGCCAGGAAGCCGGCCCGCCGGTCCGCGACGACCGCCGCCCGATGGGCGAACAACGTCCGCCGGGTCGCCAGCGTCCGGGCGATCGCGGCCGGGTCCGCGTCCGGGCGCGCGGTGACGTACGCGTGCAGGCGGGTCGCCTGGTCCCGCAGCGCCTGCGGGGTACGGGCGGACAGCACCCACGGCGTCGGTGCCGACGGTCGCTCCGCGCCCGAGTCCGAGTCCGAACCGGGACCCGAGTTCGCTCCGGCGCTCGCGCCCGCCGCCGAGACGTCGTCCCGAAGTCGTGCGGTAGGTGATTCCGCGAGTACCACATGGCAGTTCGTGCCGCCCATGCCGAACGAGCTGACCCCCGCGATCAGCGGTCGATCGGGCTGCGGCCAGGTACTCGATTCGGTCTGTACGCGCAGGTTGAGCTCGGCCAGCGGTATGTCGGGGTGCGCCGTCTCGTGGTTGAGGGTGGCCGGGAGTACTCGGTGGTGAATGCTCAGCGCGGTCTTGAGCAGCCCCACGATGCCTGCCGCGCCCTCCAGATGCCCGACGTTGGTCTTGGCCGACCCGACCGTGAGCGGTTCACCGGACGCGGTGCGACGGGTCCCGAGCGCCGCGCCGAGCGCCGCGGCCTCGATCGGGTCGCCCACCTTGGTGCCGGTGCCGTGCAGCTCCACGTACTGCACGTCGTCCGGACGGACGCCGGCGGCGCGGTGCGCGAGGCGGACGACGGCTTCCTGGGCGCGTGCGTCGGGGACGGTCAGGCCCGGCGTGGCGCCGTCGCTGTTGATCGCGCCGCCTCGGATGACGCAGTACACCCGGTCGCCGTCGGCCAGCGCGCGGGCGAGCGGCTTGAGGACGATCGCGCCGCCGCCCTCGCCGCGCACGTAGCCGTTGGCCCGGGCGTCGAAGGTGAAGCAGCGACCGTCGGGTGAAAGTCCACCGAACTTGCTCGCGCCGACGGTGCTTTCCGGTACGAGGTTGAGGTTGACGCCACCGGCGATGGCGAGTTCGCACTCGCCGCGCCGGACGCTCTCGCAGGCCGTGTGCACGGCGACCAGCGCGGAGGACTGGGCGGCGTCGAGGGTGAGGCTGGGCCCGTGCAGATCCAGCGTGTACGAGACTCGGTTGGCGATGATGGCGCGGTTGACGCCGGTGAGGCTGTGCCGGGTGATCGCCGCGGGACCGCCGCGGTGCAGCAACGCGGCATAGTCGTCCATGGTGGCGCCGACGAAGACGCCGGTTCGGCTGCCGGCGAGGGTGCCGGGGACGATGCCGGCGTCCTCCAGGGCCTCCCAGCCCAGTTCCAGGATCAGCCGCTGCTGCGGGTCCATGGCCACCGCCTCGCGCGGGGCTATGCCGAAGAAGGCGGGATCGAAGCCGTCGACACGGTCCAGGAATCCGCCGTGCCGGGTGGCGACCTTGCCCGGGGCCGAGGGGTCCTCGTCGTAGTAGGCGTCGATGTCCCAGCGGTCGGCCGGGACTTCGGTGATCGCGTCCACGCCGTCGTGCAGCAGCCGCCAGAAGGCCGCCGGATGCTCCGCCTTGGGCAACCGGCAGGACATGCCGACGATCGCGACGGCGTCGGTGTCGATGCCGGCGGTGTCGACGTCGGTCGCCGGCGTCGTCGCGGCCGGCACGGGCTTTCCTGTCATCGCGTGTCACTGCCCCTCGTCGTGAACAGGTCGCGGCGGCCGCACCGTGCGGGGATGCCTGAGGACCGTTCGTGTGCTGCCAGGCTCCAAAGTTGTCGCGGGTACTAACGCCGGCCTTTGAATCGTCTAAAGCGGCCGGCCGCGCACCGCCGCCGTCGGCGCGGACCGTCCGGGACCGGGAGCCGACCGGCGCCGGAACGCGACAAGGCCCGGTGGGACGGTGCTTGGGCACCCCACCGGACCTGGTCCGATATCCGGTTTTCGACGTTCGTGGTACAGCCTTCGGCGGCCCGCTTCGGCCGGCTCCCGTCGTGCGACGCCCGACACGCGGCCCCGCCCCCGGGTTGGGAGACGCCCCACGCCCGACGCTCGTGGTCGTACGCCGGCCGGCCCGGCCGTCGGCGGTCAACAGGCCCGGGCGACCGCCGGTGCGCGCAGGAGTGGGGCCAGCGCGCGGGCCGCGAAGGCCGCGCCCGGTTCCTGGGCGAAGAAGTGGCCGCCCGATTGCACGTGTACGCGGCACCGTGCCGACGTGTAGGTGTGCCAGGCCGCGGCGTGCGGGAGCGATACGAGCGGATCATCGACGCCCGCGAAGACCTCGATCGGGCAGGGCAGCCGCGCGCCGTACTCCGGGTGGCCCCGATGCGGGTCGGACGCGCACAACCGCAGGTCGTCGCGCAGCAGTGCGATCGCCGCTCGGCGCCACTCCGGATACCGGAGCAGCGTCGGCGACATGCCGCCGATGTCCAGGAGGAATTGCCCCAGTTCCTCGTCGGTGCGCTCGGCGGCGCCGTCCAGGGGCGTGCGCAGATGCGGTGCCGGGCACGCGCCCACCGCGAGCCGTTCGGGCAGCGTGCGCTCGTGTTCGAAGCGCCGTCGGGTCAACGCGTGGGCCACCAGCGCGCCCATGCTGTGCCCGTAGAAGACGTACGGCCGGTCGCTCAGCCACGGATCCAGGTCGGCGTCGAGCTCGGCGACCAGCTCGGTCAGCTCCCCGGCGCGCGCTTCCCGGGCCCGCCCCTCGCGGCCGGGGAGTTGGATCGGCAGGACGTCGACGCCCGGGCCGAGCGCGCGCCGCCAGTCGCCGAACGACGAGGCCGCGCCACCCGCGTGGTGGAAGCAGAACAGTCGCAGCGGAGCGCCGATCTCGTCGGGTTCACGCGGCAGGAAGCGGGACGAGAGGCCCGCCCGCGCGCTCATCCGCGGCTCCCGGTGAGCCGGCGGCGCAATCGGAGCACGGCCAACAGGCCCTCCAAAACCGCGCGTTGCGGAGTGCGGGCGCCCATCATGCGCAACACCGAGACGATGATCCACAACCTGGTCTCGGTCACGTGCCGAGGCGAACCGTGCACGTCGTCATAGGTGTTCAGGCTCAGCTTGCGCACGTGCGCCCGCAGCAGGTCCGGGTCGGCCGGCGGGATGATCTCGTCGCGCAGACTCACCGTGCAGGCCACCGGGATGTCCAGGGCCGCCAGTTGATCCGGCGTCAGCGCCCAGTCGGCCATCCGGGCGTACAGGTTCTCGGGCTTGGCGCCGGTCAGCCGGGCCAGGGTGTCCACGGTCACCCGGGGCAGCCTGCTCTGCCAGTCGGCGTCGGTGAAGAACGCGCCGACCGGGACCCCGGCGGTGGCGATGCCCCGGATGCGTTGGTCGGACACCGCGCAGCGCAGTGCGAGGTGGCCGCTGAAGCTGAGCGCGACCGCGTACGTACGCGAGACGTCGGCGCGATCGGCCACCGCGTCCAGCACGTCGGACAGGATCCGCCAACTGTCCCGGTCGTAGGCCAGCGTGTTCTCGCCCACGCCGGGCATCTCGGTGACGACCCCGGCCAGGCCGAGTTTGCGGGCCATCAGCAGTACCGGGGCCCACTGTTCCTTGATGCTTACGATGCCGCCGGTGACCAGCAGCAGCGGCTTGCGTACGCCCTCGGGCCCGTCGGTCAACCCGGTGGCCCAGCAGCCCACCCGACCGCCGGGCAGGTCCAGGTCGATCCGCTCCAGATCGGGCTGCTCGGCGGCCCAGCGGCCGAACGTGGACACGCAGCCGTCCAGGGCCTGCTGCCGGGCCGGGCCGTCGACGTAGGGAAAACGCGCCATGTTGTAGTCCCGGCACGCCTCCAGCAGCTTCCCGTCGCCCGCCAGCCGGGCCGCGCCCCGCGACCACTCGCGTGCCCAGGAGCCGGGCGCGCCGTCGTCGTCGTTGTCGATCCGGCCGAGCAGCTCGCCGTAGTGCGCCGGCGGGATGTTCTGGGCCTTGGCGTGCACGAGTACGAACTGCTTGAGCTCGTCGATGTCGTTCACCTCGGGCTGCCTTCCGTGAGGGGGGAGCGGGTTTCGGCGGCCTCGGCCGGCTCCGGGGCGGCGGCCGGCTCGGCCGGTCCCGGGTCGGGCTCGGTGAAGTCCTCCAGGGCCTGCTTGATCTCGGTCAGCACGTCCGCGGCCTCCGCGCCGTCGATGACGCGGTGGTCGAAGGCCAGGTTCAGGCGCATGACCGGAGCGATGACGATCCGCCCGTCGCGCACCACCGGGCGCTGCACGATCCGGCCCACGCCCAGGGTGACGGTGGTGCCGCCGACCGAGTGGAAGCCGTCCACGGCGCGATGCCCGAGCGAGGTGACCGCGAAGGTGCCGAAGCGCCGCGCCCGGGTCCGCAGCGGCCGGACCACCCTGCGAAAGGCGAGGGCGCCGATCAGCCGGGGCAGCCGCTGGAGTCTGGTCAGCGCGGCGAACTCGGGCATGGTCGCCGGGTCTCCGTCGGCGTAGTGCCACACCTGCCGTTGGATCTCGGCCAGACTCGCGCGATCCAGATCGGGCAGTACCGCCGAGAGCACGACACGCCGGCCGCCGAGGGTCTTGTCCAGCGTCAGCTTGCCGTCCACCGAACCGTGCCGCAGCACGCGCGGCACCAGCCCGCCCAGGGCCGCCGCGTTGGCCTCGGGATGGTCGGCGAGCACTCTCGCGGCACCGTGCAGCACATAGGTCACCAGCGAGTACGGCCGGCCGGTGCCCCGGGTCGCGGCCCGGTGTGCCAGCACCGCGCTCATGTCGACCTCGGTGTCCAGGAAGACGGGGGCGAACGCGCGGATCTCGCCGAGGAAGTACAGCGTGTGCCGGCGTTCGCGGGCCGCCGGTACGCCCGCGCCGCTCATCCGGACACCGCCAGCGTGTAGACGGCCTCCAGGCTGGTCGCCTCCAGGACGTCCGGCAGCGAGATGCGTCGACCGGTGTGCCGCTCCAGCGCGGTGAGCAGCCACAGCAGGTGGACCGAGTCCCAGCCGGCCAATCGGTCGAAGGAGTCCGCCGCGTTCGCCGAGGTGATCGGCAGGCCCAGTTCGTCGCGGACCAGCGCGACGAAGTCGTCCAGGGTGTTCAACGTGCTCATCGCTCGGGTTCCCCTTCGAAGGTCTCGGTCAGCGCGACGTGCCCGGGTACCGGGACGATGTGCACCAGGTCGTGCCGGAAGGTCAGCGCGTCCGCGGCGGCCGGATCCACCGGATCCGCGCCGGACACCGCGGGTTGGCCCGGGACGGGCACGAACCCGTATCGGGGGTAGAGGTCGCGGACCTTGCCGTTCCTGGCACTGGCCCGATACGTGCCGTAGACGGCCTCGGCGCCGGTCGCGCGCGCGTGCCGCAGCAGCGCGGACAGCGCCGACTGCTCGACGCCCCGGGCGAACACCCGGCAGCTCAGCAGCATGTTGTCCACGTGCAGCGCGTCGTCGCGGCGGTGCGCGAGGATCGCGCCGACCAGACCGTTGTCGCCGAAACGGTCGGCGGTGTGGATGGTCAGGACGAGTGCGTCCGGGTCGGCGAGCAGGGCCTGGACGGCGGGCTGTTGCAACCGCGCGGTGGTCAGGTTGAACTGATTGGTGCGCAGCGTGAGCTGGGACACCCGGGAGGTGTCGTCGGGCCCGGCGGGGGCGACGCGCACGGTCACGCCCAGTTCGTTCAGGTAGTCGTCGAGCGAGGTGAACGAGTCGAGGAAGTCCCGCCGATCCAGCTCGTCCCGGTAGCGCGAGGTCCGGGCCCGGTCCTCGGTGGTCAGTTCGCGGGTGTCGAACCAGCCGTCGGCGAGCAGCCGGCCCGGGTGCAGCGCCGGCTCCTCGTCCAGCCGGACCACCGCGACCTCCGGCAACTCGCGTCGGACCAGGCCGCATTCGTAGGGGCTGTCGTCGACGAAGACGAAGGCGTCCACACCCAGGTTGAGCGAGGCCGCGAGTTCGGCGAGGTTCTCGTGCTTGGGCGCCCAGTTGGCCACGACCCGAACGAAGTCGGCCTCTCGCAGCGTCATTCGGGGATGCTCGCGCAGCGCCTCGCGGACCGGGTCGGGGTCGTTCTTGCTGACCGCCGCGAGCAGGACGCCCTGTGCGCCCAGTTGTTTGACCACGCGTTGGAAGGCGGTGAACGCCTCGCCCCGGTAGCCGGCGCCGACCTCGATGCCCTCGATCCCGTCGTCGCCCAGGACGCCGCCCCACAGCGTGTTGTCCAGGTCGAGCACCAACACCTTGCGGGTCCGGCCGACCACGTTGTTGGCCAGGTGCGCGGCCTCGCGGGCGTACCCGGCCAGGAGTTCGGCGGACAGGTGCGCCTTGGCGTACACGTGCAGCCGCGGCTCGGTGGCCACGATGCCGTCGGCGAGCAGCGGGTCCAGGTCCAGGACGACGACGCTCGCGTGCGCGTCGGCGATCCGGAGCAGGCGCGCGTTGGCCTCGCGCCAGACCGCGCCGAGCCGGGCCCGGGAGCGGTGGTCGACCAGTTGCGCCGAGTGCGCCCGGGGCAGCGGCAGCGTGTTGAGCACCAGCGTGCCGGTCCCGGTGCCGGCGTAGCGCGCGGCGAGTTGTTCGAGCAGGCCCACCTTGGCGGACAACACCTGTTCCACGTCGGCGGGGGTCCACGGCAGGGGCACCTCGTCGAAGACCACCGACGCGTCGAGCACGCACAGCACCAGGTCCGCCTTGGCCGCGTACAACGAGCTCTCCGGGTCCGAGAGTTCGAAGACGTAGCTGTCGAAGTCGGTGACCTGCGGACGGGACACCAGTCCGTGTCGGGCCAGTTCGCCGGTGAGCGCGCCGGTCAGCGCGGACAGGGTGCCGTGTCCGGTGATGGTGACCGAGACGGTGCGCACGCCCGGGTGGGCGGCCAGGACCGCGTCCGGCTCCAGGCGGGACAACAACACTCCGGCCCGGGCCAGTTCCGCGGGCGTCGCGTCGGTCAACAGTTCGCGCACGGTCGGGTACCGCGCGATTAGTCGATCGGCCCGGTGCAGCGCGAGCAGCGCGTCGACTCCGGTCGGGGCAGGGGAGACGCTCTCGGCCGTGGGCGATGGGGTGGTGGTCATATCCTCTCCAGGGCGAAGCCCGCCTTGATCCACTTGCTGGACTCCACCGCGATGCCCACGGCACGGTCGCCGGCGGCCATCTTGGGCAGCGCCCGCTCCAATTGCAGGAACGGCAACGCGTTGCCGTTGTTGCCGGTCTCGTGCACGCAGGTGATCTCCTGCGCGCGAGGCGCGTCCAGGGTCCGCATGATCCGGGCGGTCATCCGGCCGGACAACTGCGGCGGCAGAAGGTAGTCGACGTCGTCCGCGTCCCAGCCGAGGCCGTCCAGGAGTTCGGCGAGGATCTCGCCGGCCATCACCGGCACCGACTCCTCGATCATCTTGTAGTCCTCGCTCGCGGCGGGCCGGTCGGCGTGCCGATCGGCCAGGCCGAACCACTCGATGACCTGCCCGGGCGCCCGGCCCAGCCCGGTCAGCCGGTTGACGATCGCGCGGATGGCCACCGACCCGGACACCGGCTCGGTGCTCAGCACGGCGGCCCCCGCGCCGTCGCCGAAGAGCACGAAGTTGACCAGCTCCTCCGGGGACAGCGCGCGCAGGTCGACGTCGAGGTCGAAGTGCTTCGCGGACACGTCGCCGCCCAGGACGAGCGCGGTGCGGTGCCGGCCGGTCGCCAGCAGGGTGCTCGCCACGTCCAGCGCCTGCACCGCACCCGCGCAGCCGGACTGAAGCTGATAGGTGGGCAGTTCGTTGATGCCGAGCCGGTCCGCGACGATGTTCACCGTCGCGGGCATCAGCACGTCCGGGGTGGCCGTACCCAGCACCATCACGTCGATGTCGCCCGCGGCCAGGCCCGCCTCGGCGAGCGCGCGCCCGGCGGCGGCGGTGGCGAGTTCGGCCAGTGAGGAGCGGATCTCGCCGCTGTCCAGGTCGACCGAGAGGTGGCGCGTGCGGGTGCCGATGAAGACGTCGATCCACTGCTCCCACACCGCCTCCATGCCGAACCGCCGTGCCAGGGCGGCGTTGTCCACAGCCGGGCCCGGGAGTGCCGTGCCGACCGCGAGGATGTGGATATCCGAGGCGTGCATCCTTGCCCTTCCTTCACGTGTGCGAATGCCGGCGGCGCCGTCGGCCCGCAGCGGTGACGAGCCCGCGTCCGGTGCCGCGTACGCGCCTTCCGGCTGCCCCCGTGGGTGCCCGTGCTGCGGGGACGGCTGCGGCAAGGCTGTGCGGGCGCGCTAAAACGCGGCTAAGACCGGCTCGCCGAGCCGGGCGCCGACGGGCCGCGGGCCGTTGCCGAAGAGTCCGCGGACCGCGCGCCGACGGGCTCGCGGGCCGGCTGTCGGAGGGCGTGCGGGCCGGTTGCCGAAAGGCCCGCGGACCGGTTGCCGCGCCCGACTTCAGCACGGCTTTAGCGCCCGTACCGAGAGTGATCGATCAACGTCCCCGTGCCCGGTTCCCCGGCGCCCCGGTGCCGGCCCGTCCGCACCGCACGGGTTCCGCGTTCGTCGGGCGGAACCGGCCACACCCTCGAGGAGCCCCAGCATGCACACGATCGTTCGACGCACGGCTCGGGGCAGACCCCGCCTGCTCGTGGCCCTCGGCGCGGCCCTGGCGGTGCTCCTGTCGGGTTGTGCGGCGGACGACGGGCCCGCCGAACAGGCGGGCGCGGCACCGCGCCCGGGCGGCACGCTGAGCTTCGCCACCGACGTGGAACCGGCCTGCATCGACCCGGCGGTCAGCCCCCTGGACGTCACCGCGCTGATCGACCGCAACATCTTCGACTCGTTGGTCAACCTCACCCCCGACGGCGTGATCCACCCCTGGCTGGCCCAGAGTTGGGACATCTCGCCGGACGGCCTCACCTACACCTTCCGGCTGCGATCGGGAGTGCGCTTCCACGACGGCGCCACGCTGGACGCCGCCGCCGTCAAAGCGAGCCTGGACCACGTGGTCGACCCCAAGACCAAGTCGCAGGGCGCGGCCGGCCTGATGGCGGCCTACAAGGGCAGCGCGGCGCCGGATCCGAGCACCGTGCGGATCACCCTGTCCCGCCCGTATGCGCCCTTCCTCCAAGTGCTCAGCACCGCCTACCTCGGCATCCAGTCGCCCAGGTCGCTGACCAACCCCGCCGCCCCCTGCGCACGGCCGGTCGGCTCGGGGCCGTTCCGGTTCGAGAAGTGGACGAAGAAGCAGAGCATCTCGCTGCGCCGCAACCCCGACTACGCGTGGGCCCCACCGACCGCCGCGCACGACGGACCGGCCCACCTGGACGGGCTGAGCATTCGTTTCATCACCGAGAACGCGGTCCGCGTCGGCGCGCTGACCAGTGGTCAGGTCGACGTGATCGGCAGTCTGCCTGCCGCGAACGTGCGCACCGTCAAGCGCGACGGCTCGCTGCAACTGCTGCGCGCCGACGCCCCGGGCGGCGTGTACAGCGTGTTCCTCAACTCCGGGCGCGGACCCTTCGCCGACGAACGCGTCCGGATCGCCTTCCAACGCTCCGTGGACGTCGAGGGCCTGATCAAGGCCATCTACTTCGGCCAGTACCGCCGTGCCTGGGGCGCGCTCAGCCCCAACGGGGTCGGCTACAACCCCGCCGTGGAAGGCAGTTGGCCGCGCGACCCGGCGCTGGCCAACCGGCTCCTGGACGAGGCCGGGTGGACCGGGCGCGACTCGGACGGCGTACGGACCAGGAACGGCGCCCGGCTCAGCCTGCGTTGGCCGGTGCTGACCGCCAAGATCCGCGAACAGCGCGACATCCTCGGCGAGGGCATTCAGGCCCAGGCCAGGCAGGTCGGCATCGAGATCGACCGGGTGGGCCAGGACACCGGCACCTACAGCAAGGACGTCTACGCCGGGAACATGGACATCTGGGACACCAGCAACGTACGGGCCGAACCGGACGTGCTGCGCTCCCTGTTCGGCTCCGGACAGACTCTGGCCAAGGGCGGCCTGAACGTCTTCAAGCTGGCCGACCGGCAGATCGACACCTGGCTCGAGCAGGCCGTGACGACCACCGACCCGGCGATCCGCGCGGCCCGCTACGGCGAGATCCAAAAGTACCTGGTCGAGCACGCGCTCACGCTGCCCATGTACGTACCGACCTACCTGATCGGCGCCGAGAAGAAGGTGCACGGCGTGACCTTCGAGGCCGCCGCCTATCCGCTGTTCTACGACGCCTGGCTGGGGAAGTGACCATGCGCTCGACCACCCTGCGATGGCTGATCCGCCGCGTCCTGCTCGCCGTCCTGGTCCTGCTGGGCGCGGCCACACTCGCCTTCGGCGCGATGCGCCTGACCCCGGGCGACCCGGTGCGGGTGATGCTGGGCGGCACCACCCCCACTCCCGAGGCGGTCGCGCAGATCCGCGCCGACATGGACCTGGACCGCCCGCTGATCCAGCAGTACGGCAACTTCCTGAGCCGACTCCTGCACGGCGACCTGGGCACCTCCTACCAACTCAACGACTCGGTCTCGGACATCATCGGCAGTCAGTTGTGGCCCACCGTGCAACTGGCGCTGGCCGGCTTCCTGATCGCGATCGTGATCGCGCTGCTCCTGGCGGTGGCCACGGCGGGCCGCCGCCCGGCGCTGCGCCGGTTGTCCTCCGGCATCGAGCTGATCCTCACCTCCAGCCCGAGCTTCTGGGTCGGCGTACTGCTGCTCACCGTGTTCTCCTTCCATCTGCGGCTGTTCCCGGCCACCGGCGGAACGAGCCTGCGCGGTCTGGTGCTGCCCGCGGTCACCCTCAGCCTGAGCATGGTCGGCGTGTTCACCCAGGTGCTCCGCGAGGGACTCGAACGAGCCCTGGAGGAACCGTTCGTGACCAGTTCCCGGGCCCGCGGCACCGGTGAGACCACGGTGCGCCTGCGGCACGCGCTGCGACACGCGATGGTCGCGATGATCACCCTCTCCGGCTGGGTGGTCGGCGCGCTCCTGGGCGGCGCCGTGGTGGTGGAGAGCGTGTTCAGCCGGCAGGGCATCGGCCGCACCCTGGCGACCGCCATCTCCTCGCGGGACCTGAACGTGGTCACCGGGATCGTGGTCGTCTCCGCGCTGCTGTTCACCGTCATCAACCTGGCCGTCGACTGGCTGTACCGGGTCGTGGACCCCCGACTGAAAGAGGCGAGCTGGTGACCACGAGGATCCTCAGCGCCGATCTGCTCCTGGCCGGACCCGAGGGAGAGGCGATCGCCGACGGCGCGGTGCTGGTCCGCGACGACCTGATCGCCGACCTCGGCCCACGCGCGGACGTCCTGGCACGCGCCGAACCCGGCACGCCGCACCACCGGTTCCCGGGCGCGACCATCCTGCCCGGGCTGATCGACACGCACGTGCACCTCAGCCTGGACCCCACCGCGGCGCAGGCGTCCGCGATCGGCAAGGCCGGCGACGGCGAACTCCTGTTGGCGATGGCCGGGCACGCGCGGCGCCTGCTGGACATCGGCGTCACCACCGTGCGCGACCTCGGCGGCCGGGGCAACCTCGCCGGCTGCCTGCGCGACGCGGTCGCGGCCGGCGACCTGCCCGGCCCGCGGATCCTCACCGCCGGCGTGCCGATCACGGTCACCGGCGGCCACTTCTGGTTCCTCGGCGGCGAGGCGGACGGCGTACCCGAGATCCGCGCGGCGGTACGGCGCAACCTGCGCGCCGGCGTCGACGTGATCAAGCTTCTGGTCAACGGCAGCCGGCTGACCCCCGGCGGCCCGCGTGGATGGCACCGCCAACTGACCGACGAGGAGATCGCCGCCGCCGTCGAGGAGGCCCGCAGGTTCGGCCGACCGGTGGCCGCGCACGTGCTGGGCGCGGACGCGATCGAGGCGTCCATCGAGGCCGGCGTGCGCACCCTGGAGCACTGTTCGTTCGGCACGCCCGCCGGCCCGGTGATCGAACCCGCCGCGCGGGACGCGTTGATCGCCACCATCGCCGCGAGCGGCGCGTTCGTGTGCCCGACCTGGAGCATCACCATGAGCGAGACCGCCGCGCGGATCGGCGACGCCCGCATGCGTCCGTGGCTGGAGGTGGCCCGCCACCAGTACGAGAACGGCGTGCGACTGATCGCGGGCACCGACGCGGGCACCCCGGGCGTGCCGTTCGAGTTGTACGTCGACGGCCTGGAATGGTTCGTGCGCGCCGGCATCCCGACCACGGCCGCGCTGGAGAGCGCCACCGTGATCGCCGCCGAGGCGCTCGGCCTGGCAGAGCGCACCGGCCGGCTGGCCCCGGGCCTGGACGCGGATCTGATCGTGGTGACCGGCGACCCCCGCGAGGACTTGGCCGTACTGCGCGCGATCCGACTCGTGCTCGCGCGCGGCCGGGTACACACCCCGGCGGACGGCGGCCTGGGCGCCGCACTCGGGTCGCCGGCGGTCGAGGGCGAACCGGACGCCCGGCGCGCGCCGGTGCCGGTCGGCGCGGAAGGGATCCCGCGATGACCGCCGTCGACGTCGGCGCCTTCGCCGGCACCGCCACCGGCGGCGGCCGAGTCGGCGCGCGGGCCCGGACCCGCGACTGGGTCCGTCTGCTGCGCCCCGGAGTCGCGGTGGCCTGGGTGGTCCTGGCGCTGATCGCGCTCGCCGCACTGTGGCCGGGCCTGTTCGCCACCGACCCGCCGAACGCCGTCGACCCGGTGCACGGGTTGCAGGGCCCCAGCGCGGAACACCTGTTCGGCACCGACCAACTCGGCCGCGACGTGTTCAGCCGGGTCGTGCACGGCGCCCGCCCGTCGCTGCTGATCGGTCTCGGCTCCACCCTGGTCGCGGTCGTGGCCGGTGCCCTGCTGGGTGTGCTCGCGGCGACCGGCAGCCGGGTGCTGGACGAGACGATCATGCGCGTGACCGACATCCTGCTGGCCTTCCCCGGCCTGCTGCTCGCGCTGATCGTGGTCTCGGTGCTCGGCCCCGGAACCGGCAACGCCACCCTGGCCATCGGGATCGCCGCCACGCCCGGATTCGTCCGGCTCTCCCGAGGCCAGGCACTGGTGGTGCGCGAGTCGGACTATGTGCGCGCCGCGATCACCTTCGGCCGCCGGCGCAGCGGCATCTTCCTCGGCCACATCCTGCCCAACGCGCTGCCGCCCCTGCTGGTCTTCGCCACGGTCAACATCGGCACCGCGATCATCGCCGGTTCCTCGCTGAGCTTCCTGGGCCTGGGGCCGCAGGCGCCCACGGCCGAATGGGGCGCGATGCTCGCCCAGTCCCGGGACCTGCTGGAGATCGCCTGGGCCCCGGCGGTCTTCCCGGGCCTGGCCGTGACCGTGACCGTGGTCGCGGTGAACGTGGTGGGCCGTACCCTGCAACGTCGATTCGAAGGGCGGCGCGTCGATGCCGGCCAGTGACACGAGAGCGACCGGGACCGCCTCGGCGGTCGACACCGCGACCTCGGCCCCGGACGATCCCACGCTCGTCGTCGAGGGGCTCGACGTCGCCTTCGGCAGCGGGCGGGACCGGATCCACGCGGTGCGCGGGGTGAGCCTCACGCTCGCCGCCGGCGAATGCCTGGCCATCGTCGGCGAGTCGGGCTCCGGAAAGAGCGTCACCGCTCGCTCGCTGGTCGGCCTGGCCGGCGCACGATCGAGCGTGCGGGCGGATCGCCTCGAACTCGACGGCGAGGACCTCACCGGCCTGGACAACCGCCGGTGGCGGGCGATCCGCGGGCGCCGGGTGGGCTTCGTGCTCCAGGACGCGCTGGTCTCGCTGGACCCGCTGCGCCGGGTGGGTGCGGAGATCGCCGAGACCCTCGCCAACCACCGGGTCGTCCCGGCCCGCGCACGCGCCGCCCGGGCCGTCGCCCTGCTCGACGAGGCCAGGGTGCCCGAACCCGAGCTGCGCGCCCGGCAATACCCGCACCAACTCTCCGGTGGCCTGCGCCAACGCGCCCTGATCGCCTCGGCGCTCGCCGCCGAGCCCTCGGTGCTGATCGCGGACGAGCCCACCACGGCGCTCGACGTCACCGTGCAGGCCCGGATCCTGGACCTGTTGGCCGCGAAGAAGGCGGCGGGCACCGCGATCCTGCTGATCAGCCACGACCTGTCGGTGGTGGCGCGACTGGCCGATCGGGTCGCGGTGATGTACCGCGGGCGGTTCGTGGAGGAGGGGACCGTCGAGGACCTGCTGCGCGCGCCCGCCCATCCCTACACGCGGGCGCTGCTCGCGGCGGTGCCGTCGGCGCACGCGCGACGGACCCGGCTGTCGCTGCCGGGAGCGGCGGCTTCGGCGGGCTCGGGCTCCTCCACCGCCTCGGATTCCCCGGCCGGCTCGGACTCTTCCCCGGATTCCTCGGCCGGTTCGGGCCCCGCCGGTGTCCCGGGGCCGGTGATCGAGGACGCCTGCCCGTACGCGGCCCGCTGCCCGTTGGTCACCGACCGATGCCGGACCGAGCCGCCCCCGCGCGTCGAACTCGCCGCCGGACACACCGCCCGCTGCCGGCACACCGCGAAGCCGTGGCCGCGACCCGAGTCCGTGCGGATCGTCGCCGAGCCGACGACCGCGCGCGAACGGGGCACCGACGACGTGGTGTTGGACGTACGCGGCGTCGCCAAGAGCTACCGCGGACCCGATCGGGTGGAGCGCCCCGCCGTCCAGGACGTCTCGTTCACGCTGCGGGCCGGGCAATCGCTGGGCGTGCTCGGCGAGTCCGGCTCGGGTAAGACCACCGTCGCACAGTTGGTGCTGGGACTGCTGGCACCCGACGCGGGCGAGATCGATCTGCTCGGACGACGGTGGTCCGACCGACCCGAATCCGAGCGCCGAGACCTGCGCCGGCACATCCAGCACGTGCAGCAGGACCCACTGGGCTCGTTCGACCCGCGCTGGACGGTGGAACGCATCGTCGGCGAGGCCCTGGGCGCGTTCACCCGCCGCGCGACCCGCGCCGCCCGGGACCGCGTCGTCGAACTCCTGCGCCTGGTGGGCCTGGACGAAACGGTGCTGACCCGCCGCCCGCAGCAACTCTCCGGCGGCCAACGCCAACGTGTAGCCATCGCTCGGGCGTTGGCTCCCGAGCCGGAGATCGTGGTCTGCGACGAGCCGGTCTCCGCGCTCGATGTGTCGATCCAGGCGCAGATCCTGGACCTGTTCGCCGACCTGCGCGAACGCCTGGGCGTGGCCCTGCTGTTCATCTCGCACGACCTCGGCGTGATCCACCACACCAGCGACCACGTGATCGTCATGCAGGCCGGTCGGGTGGTCGAGTCCGGCCCGGTCGACGAGCTCTTCGAGCGCCCGCAACACCCCTATACCCGGGAACTGCTCAGCGCGCTGCCCCGGTTGCCGGCCGACCCGAAGCCGGCGCCGGCACTCGGCGGGTAGCCGGTCGACGAGGCGGTGCGGTCCGCCCGGCAGCCGCCCGGGCGACCCCCCGCCCGGGCGTACGCAGGGCCCCGCGCCGCCGGGTGGACGGGGCGGGGCCCTGCGCGTCGAACCTGTTTGCCGTCACGTGGCGAACGTGCCTGCCGTTACGCGGCGGTCGTGCCGGCGGCAGCCCGGCGATCGTGCCGGGCGGATCCGGGACCTGCCTAGTCGGGCAGCCCCGCGCGGGCGGCGACCGCGGTGTCGGGCTGGTCGGTGAAGACGCCGTCCAGGCCCAGGCCGTAGAAGAGCTCGTACTCGGCGGTGATGTCGCCGCGCGCGTTCGGGTCGGCACCGAGGCGGAAGTCCAGCGGCAGGAACTGGTTCTCCGCGCGGAACGTCCAGGCGTGCACGACCAGTCCGGCGCGGTGCGCGTCGCGGATCACCGAGGTCGGCGCGAGCAGCTTGCCCGCCGCGTCACGCGGGACGAGCAGGTTCTTGTTGGTGCCGATGCCGTCCGCGTACGTGTGGATCCACTTCAGGTTCTCCGGCTTGACCAAGTCCTGGTAGGTGCGCGGGTCGCCGGCCACCACCAGGTCGTACGGCCGACCGCTCGCGTCGAGCAACTGCACCAGCCGGACATCGGTCATCCGGTTCAGCTTGCGCAGGTTCGCGGTCTCGAAGGACTGGATGAACACCTTGTCCTTGCGCCCGGTGAGCCGGTTGTCGCGCAGGGTCCGCACCAGCGGCTCCTCCAGCGGCAGCCCGATCGACTGGAAGTAGGTCGGGTGCTTGGTCTCCGGGTACACCCCGATCGTGCGGTGCACCCGACGGCCCTCGGTCCGGGCCAGGTCCAGCACCTCCTGGAGGGTGGGCACCTCGAACCTGCCGTCGAACGCGGTGTTGGTGGGCCGGACCTGCGGCAGCCGCTCCTTCGCCCGCAGCGTCTTGAGCTCGGCGAGGGTGAGGTCCTCGGTGAACCAGCCGGTGACCGGTGTCCCGTCGATGGTCTTGGTGGTCTTGCGCGCGGCGAACTCCGGGTGCGCGGCGATGTCGGTGGTGCCGGAGATCTCGTTCTCGTGCCGGGCGACCAGTACGCCGTCCCTGGTCGAGACCAGGTCGGGCTCGATGTAGTCGGCGCCCATCCGGATCGCGAGGCGGTAGCTCTCCAGGGTGTGCTCGGGGCGGTAGCCACTGGCACCCCGGTGCCCGATCACGATCGGGTCGGCCGCGGGCCGCGACGAGGCGCGGGACGTGTCGTCCTGGGCCGCGGCGGCGGGTACCGCGACCAGGGTCGCCAGCAGCACGCCGGCCACACCGAGCGCGGGAAGGATACGTCGCAACGCCATCTCCTGTTCTCTGCGTCCGGACGCGGCGAGACCGCGCGGGAGCACCGATCGTGCGAGCACGCCGAGTCAACCCGCATCGGCCGACCCCTCGCCAGGACGAACCCGTGGCCCATGGATGAACCTCCGGAGAACGCCCGGCGGCGGTCGTCTCGCCGCGACCGGGTCAGCTCACGCCGGTCTCGGTGCGGACCTCGAAGCGGGTCAGGTGCTCCGGGGTGAGCGCGCGCAGGAAGTCGGCGGCGGGGAACGCCTCGCCGGCGGCGAGCGCGCCGGTGCCGGTGTGCCGCCCGGCGAGGACACGTTCGGTGGCCTCCACCACGATCGGCGCGGTCACCGCGTAGATGTCGTTCCCGGTGACCACGGCGCGCCGCTCGCGGTCGCCGCGGCGCACGACCGCCTCGACGAGGTAGGTCTGGGCCGAGCGGCCCCGGTCGTCGGCGGCGGAGGGCTCCGGCGTGGCCGGGTGGCGGATGTCCTCCAGCGGCGCGAGGTTCATCACGGCACGCACCTCAGGGGTGCGCAGGTGCCGCGGGATGGTGACCTGGTCGGCCGTGGCGAACTCGTTGGTCCGCTGCTTCCCGAACGGCGCCGGGAACTCCCAGTCGGAGACCTCGGTGCTGTACGAGAACGGGCTCAACCGGCCCCCGGTGTAGACGAGGTGGTGTCCCGCGTTGCTCTCGCCGGTGAGCCGGGTGCCCTGCGTCGGCAACCAACTGTCCAGGGCGAAGGCGATGGTGATCTCGTCCGCCTCCGACCAGTCGCCCATCGCGGCGGTGGCCAGGAGATCGCCGAGACCACCGTAGAAGGCCACGGACGGCGCGAGGACCAGGCCCGCCGCGCGGAACCGTTCGGAGCGGGTGTCGAAGAGGGAGGCCGAGGCCGCCTGTTCGGCCGCGACGTCCAGGTAGTGCGCACCCGCGCGGGCCGCCGCGTCGGCCACCGGCAGCGAGGTGCTCGAGAACGGACCGGCGCAGTTGATCACGGCCCCGACGCCGGCGAACGCGCGGTCCAGCGCCTGGGGATCGTCGGCGGCGGCGACCCATAGCGGCGCGTTCGGGTATCGATCGCCGATCTCCCGGAGCTTCGCGGCGTCGCGACCGACGAGCACCACGGCCCGGCCTCGGGCGATCAACTCCGCGACCACGAAGCGCGCGGTGTGCCCGTAGGCACCGTAGACGGCGACCGGGCGGGCCGAGGCGGCGTCCGAGGTCTCGGCGGCCGGCGGGTTCGAGGCGTTGTGGGTCATCGTTTCTCTTTCCGGTTCCGCTGGATCCGTCCGGAGGTTCCCGGGCGGAAGTTCCCTGGTGGGAAGGAGCGCTCGATCATCCTGTCCGAGCGGTCCGGGCGCCACCAGTGGCTGAAACGACATGGGTCGTACAGTTTCGGACATCGACGAGGGCGCCGTGCCGACCTCGACCGGCAGGGCCGCGCGTCGGCCCGAGCCGAAGTCCGGTGCGGCCGGGATCCGTTCGGGCGCGGGTCCCGGGGTCGGGTCGGTTCGGGCTCGGAGCGCAGCCCGGGCCTGGGCCCGAGCGCGATGATCTTCATCCGGATGATTGCCCGCAGCAGGTTCATCGGTCGGGAGTTCGACCGTAGAGTGATTGCCGGCGCGGAGCGCTTCGCCGCGTGCCTCGACCCGCCCGGCCTGTTCCCGCTTCGCTCCCTCGTCCCGCTCCGGTACGTCCGTCGGCACTCACGTCCCTGATCACGTCCCTCCTCACGTCCCTCCTTACGTTCTTCTTGTCATCCTTCGTCCGACTCGTCCTCTGTCCGACCCTTCGCCGGGTCGGATTCGTGTGTCGCGTCGCGCCATGGCCGGGTCGACGGTCGACGCGCGGAGACCGGCGCGCGGACCCGGCGACGCGTTGATCGTGCGCCCGCCAGATCCGCCGCCGGCTCGGAATTCAGCCACGACACAGGAGGCCCACGCCTTGGCATCGAAGTTCGCTCGTCCCGCCCTCGCGCTCGTCGCGACCCCCGTACTCGCCGCGCTCCTGGTCGGTGCCGCCACCTCGGGAGGTGCCGCGACGCCCGGTGCCCCGGGCGCGGGCGACCCGTACTTCCCGCTGTCCGGCAACGGCGGGGTCGACGTCGCCCACTACGATCTCGATCTCGACTACACCCCCACGACCAGACGCCTGGAGGCCACCGCCGAGCTCGCCGTCACGGCGACCCAGCGGCTGAGTTCCTTCAACCTCGACCTGTCCGGCCTGAACGTGGACAGCGTCCGGGTCGACGGCAGGCGGGCCGGCTTCAGTCGCAACGGCACCGAACTCACCATCACCCCGGCCCGCACGCTGGACAAGGGCCGCAGGTTCACCGTGGTCATCGGCTACTCGGGTGTCCCGGCGCACGTGTACGACCCGGACGGCTCGCCCGACGGTTGGATCATCCAGCCGGACGACTCGGTCTTCGTGGCCAGTGAACCGCAGGGCGCGATGACCTGGTTCCCGAGCAACAGCCACCCGACCGACAAGTCCACCTACGACGTCGAGGTGACCGTTCCCGACGGCTGGACCGCCGTGTCCAACGGGCGTCTTCGCGACCAGCGGCACCGGGCCGGCAAGACCACCTTCTCCTGGCGCGAGGCCAAGCCGATGGCCGCCTACCTGGCCACCGCGAGCATCGGCAGGTTCCAGGTCGAGCAGTACGTGACCGCGGACGGCCTGCCGGTCTACAACGCCGTCGCGCCGAGCCAGGCCGCGGCGACCAAGCCGGTCCTGGACCAACTCCCCGCCGTGATCGAGTGGGAGACCAAGCTGTTCGGCCGCTACCCGTTCGAGGCCGCCGGCGCCATCGTCGAGGACGCGCCCGACGTCGGCTACGCGCTGGAGACCCAGACCAGGCCGATCTACGACCGGGCGCCCAGCATCGGCACGCTCGTGCACGAGACGGCACACCAGTGGTTCGGCAACTCGGTGTCGCTCACCAAGTGGCAGGACATCTGGCTGAACGAGGGCTTCGCCACCTACGCCGAGTGGCTCTGGGACGCCGAGCACGGCGGCCTCAGCACCGCCCAGCAGTTCGCCGCCGACTACGCCCTGCCGGCCACCGACCCGTTGTGGTCCTTCCCGGCCGCCGACCCGGGCGACGGCGGGCACATCTTCGACAAGCCGCCGTACGAGCGCGGCGCCATGGTCTTGGAGAAGCTCCGCCAGACCGTCGGCGACAAGGCGTTCTTCACCATCCTGAAGACCTGGGCCACGGACCGCCGTTACGGCCACGGCGACACCCGCCAGTTCATCGCCCTGAGCAAGCGGATCTCCGGCAAGAACCTCGATTCGCTGTTCAACACCTGGCTCTTCACCGCCGGGAAGCCCGCCACGCCGTAACCGGGGCGAGCCTCGCGAACCACGACTGCGCCGACCTCACGATCGCGGGTGAGGTCGGCGCAGTCGTGTCGGCGGCCCTCGGTGTCGCCGGCGCCGGGCGGCCCGGGCGGGTTCACCCCTCCAGGGCGCGTTCCAAGGCGTCGAAGGCGTCGTTCAGGCGCCTCCTGTGGTCCTCGACCACATCGTCGGCCGACTCGCCCGCCATCAGCGACCTCCGCGACACCCCCGAACTCCGCAAGCCCGCCGCCTACCCCGACCGGATCACCATCCTCACCACCCAGGCCACCACCCCCACCCCCACGGCGGCCCTCCTGATCCGCTCCGACGGCATCACCGCCTGGGCCACCGACACCGCGACCACCGACCCCACTTCCCTCACCGCGGCCCCGCACCACTGGTTCGGCGACCCGACCAGTCCCTGACGTCCGCGGCCGGCATGTGGCTCCCGCAGTCGGACCGTCTGCGGATCAGCGCTGGAACAGGTCGAGTTCGGGCGAATCGGCAGGAAACCCATCGCGGCACCGCGGCCCTGGTTCGGCCCCACCCACTGCCTGACATCCGCGGCCCGCATGTGGCCTCCGGAATCGGACGGTCTCGGACCGTCTCGGATCAGCCCCGGAGCAAACCCAGTTCGGTCAGGTCGGTGAGGTATTTGGTGATGAACTTCGGGGTGATCGACGGGATTCGGCCTTCGGCGACGGGCAGGCCGGCCACCGCCTCGGTGAAGCGGGTGGTGGGGATCGTGCCGGGGGGTCGCGGGATGGCCGGGTGGGCGTAGGCCGGGAGGAGGGGGAGCAGGGACGCACGGCGTTGGTGATCGGGGAGGCCGCGGACGGCCGCCTCGAAGCGCATGCGCCACTGGTCGTAGTCGGCGAATCGGGTGATCGGGCGGCCCGCGTGGACGAGCCAGTCGACGATCTCGTCGAGTGAGACGCCGTCGTCGTTCGCGTTGACGGTGTTGTAGGTGGCGTATCCGTCCCGGTGACGCGCGGCGAGTGCGGTGATCGCCTCGGCGGTGAAGTCGACCGGCAGTCCGCTGTAGTGGGCCCGCCGGCGTTCGCCGCTCTCGTCGAGTCGGTAGAAGGAGTACGGCGCCATGCCGGTGGCGACGACGCTGAGGATCAGTCGGGTGAACCGGTCGGGGACGTTCAGCCGGCCGGGCAGGCGACTGTGCGCCAGGATCATGTCGGGACGGAACACCACGACCGGCAGACCCGTACGCTCGTGCGCGTCGCGCAGCAGGACCTCGGCGGCCCACTTGCCGGTCGCGTATCCGTTCGCGTCAAAGTCGCGCAACCGCCGCGACGGGGAGGCCGTACGCACGTCCACCCGCTCGTCCAGGATCGACCCGTCCGCCTCCATCGCGGCGGCGATCGTCGAGACGAAGGCGAAGCGCTTCATCGGACCGGTGAGCGCGAGCTCGATCAGCTCGGCCGTCGCGACGACGTTCGGCGTGAACAACCGGCTGTACGGGAGCACGTGGTTGACCAGTGCGGCGGCGTGCACGATCTGATCCGTCTCGGCGGCCACCCGCTCCCACGCGCCCCGGTCCAGGCCCAGCCTCGGCGCGGACACGTCCGCGGCCAGCACGTCCAGGTGCTCGGCGGCGACCGTGTCGAACCACTCGAGAC
The DNA here is from genome assembly GCF_055558835.1 of Embleya sp. NPDC025285. Taxonomy (NCBI): domain Bacteria; kingdom Bacillati; phylum Actinomycetota; class Actinomycetes; order Kitasatosporales; family Streptomycetaceae; genus Embleya; species Embleya sp. NPDC025285. The sequence continues at coordinate 30,923 of NZ_JBVHLU010000079.1, read as the reverse complement.
GGTCCGCCGCCGCGGCGCGCAGACTCTCCAGCACCCGTCGCCGTGCCGCTGCGTCGTCGCCCGCACGGGCAAGGCAGGTCAGCCGCCCGCCCGTTGCCACCACACGCCGCAGCCACTCGATCGCCAGGAAGCCGCCGAGGTACCCGGTCGGCCCGGTGAGCAGCACGTTCCGGACCGGATCCACAGGGCCCGAAACGGCCGGAGCGGTCGAAGTACCCGGCAGCCGGGCCAGGACACGCTCGTTCACGAACCGGTCGAGGGTCAACTCGCTTGCCCGCACCTCCACCGCGCCGCGGCCGTGTACCGACGCGAACGTGGGACGCGTCACGTCGCCCCCGCGCGCCGCCTCGATGTACTCCGCGACGCCGATCAGCGTCGCGGTGGGCGCGAGGATCACCTGGACGGGGACCTCCAGCTCGAAGATCTGCTCGAGCGCGGTCGAGAACGTGTGCGCGGACAACGAATCACCGCCCAAATCGGTGAAGTTCGCGTCGGGTCGGACCAGCGACGAGGGATACCCGAGGGTGATCTGCACCGCGGCCAGCACGGCGGCCAAAGGCTCGACGCCTGCGCCCGCGTCCCGCAGAGCCGCGAACCGCCCCGCGCGCCCGGCCGCGATGTCCGCGTACAACCGCTCCAGCCGCGCCCCGTAGCGCTCCTTGAGAGCGGGTCGCACCACCTTGCCGGCTCCCGACAACAGGCCGTTCCCGACCGTGAACGGATGCGGTTCCACGATCACGTCGTGCGGCACCTCGTACGGCTGGAGCCCCGCCGCGCGGGCGAGTTCGCGCATCGAGTCGAGGATCGCGGCCCGCAGCCGGTCGTCGTCGGTCGTGTCGGTGCGCGCCCGGTCGGGCACGACCACCGCGAGCAGGAACGCCTGTTCGGCGCTGCCGTAGACATAGAGCTGCGCGATGCGCGGACTAGTGGCGTACAGCGCCTCCAGCGCGGAGATGGCGACGAACTCCCCCTGGGAGAGCTTGACGACGTTGTTGATCCGGTCGACGTAGACCAGTCGGTCGGGCGCGATCTCGGCGAACACGTCGCCCGTGCGGTAGTAGCCGTCCTCGTCGAAGGTCCGGGCGTCGACGTCGGGTTGCCGGTAGTAGCCGGGAACCAACCCCACCGACTTCAGCCGCAACTCGCCTCGCGGGTGCGGCCGGTCGGTCGCGAAGTAGCCGAGTTCGGGTACGTCGACCAACCTGTAGTCGGTCACCGGTGGTCGGCGCACCCGCTGATCGACGACGACCGCCCGGGTCGTCTCCGTGGACCCGTAGCAGTCGACGACCTTCGTGCCCAGGACCGAGGCCATGAACGTGTGCATCGAAGCCGACAGCGGCGCACTGCCGCACAGCGCGCTGACGATCCGGCCACCGAGCATGTCGTCCCGAACCCGTTCGCGCGCGATCGTCTCGGCCGCCGACCACTCGATGCCGGCGTCCGCGGTGGTCCGGCACAGGCGGTCGGCCTCGAGAAGGTACCGCTGGTGGACCATGTCGCAGATCCGGGGCACCAGGCTCAGCACCGTGGGGCGCGACAGACGGATGTCGTCGAACAGGGTCGACATGTCCGCGCGGGCCGCGAAGTACCCGATCCCGCCGGAGGAGAGACCGGAGATCAGCCACGCGCGGCCGTTGACGTGGCTCATCGGCATGTAGTGCAGGACGATCGTCGGCAGCGGGGTGTCGCCGCTAGCCCCCGCGTTGCTCATACCGCCGCGCCCGGTCTGCCACATCCGGGTGAGCATCGACGCGGTGTAGATCGCGCCCTTGGGGGTGCCGGTGCTGCCGGACGTGTAGATCAGGCCGACCAGCCGATCCGGATCGTCGTCGTCGTAGGGTTCCACCGCCGGCAGCCGCGCGCCGGCACGCAACTCGTCCCCGAGCGACACCACCGGGGCGCGCCCGCTCAGCTTGTCGACCGCGGCGACGAGCGCGTCCCGGTGGTCGTCCACGCGCGCGTCGTGATCGAAGACGACCAGGCGCTCGATGGAGTCGCAGCCCAGGACGGTGTCGACCGCGGCCTCGATCGAAGAGACGTCCGCCGCGAGGATCCGCGGCCGGGTCTCGGCGACGACCGGCGCCAGCCGTACGGCCGGCGATCCGGTCGGCAGCGGGACCGGCACCGCGCCCAGGTACATGCAGGCCAGGTCGATCGTCGCGTAGTCGACTCCGGTGAAGCCCAGTACACCCACGAAGTCGCCGACGCCCAGGCGGCCGGCGCCCTCGCCGGCCCAGGCGGTGGCGAGTACGCGTACCCGCTGCCACACCTCGGCATAGGTCGACATCCGGAACTCGGGCAGGAGTTCGAGGCCACTACGACCGGTGGCGGGATCTCGGACGACGCGCTCGGCTCGTCGTCCGAGCGCCGGCCGGTCCGCGTAGCCGCTCATGGCGGCCGCGATCGTGGCGATCAGGCCGCCGTCCGCGCGCCGGATCGTCTCGACGACCTCCGGTGACGGCGCCGCCCGCGCGAACTCGCGGTCACTCGCACGCAGTTGTGCGACCCGGGTGGCAAGGTCGCGAACGCGATCCGGTTGCTGATCGGACATGAGTACTCCGGGATGTGATGAGTTCCGATGAACCGACGTGCGCCCCCGCGTCGCGCGGCGCCGATGTCGCTACGTCGTGCCGTGCGCCGGCAGTCTCCGGCCCCCCAGCCCGGCGGCCACCCCCATCAACAGGTAGGCCACGACCGCACCGATCGCCGGCGCGGCGATGTCGTCGCCGGACTGGAGGCCGCCGAGCAGCGCGACGCCGATCATGGTTCCGGACTGCCGGGCCGCCGACAGCAGTCCGCTCGCGATCGCCATCCGGTGCGCCGGAGCGGTCGCCATGACCAGGGTGATCTGCGGAACGGTCGCGAGACCGAAGCCGAGGCCGATGAAGGTGAGCCCGACACCCACGCCGATCGGCGCGTCCCCGCCGATCAGGGCCAGCAGCACGCCGCCGACCAGGGTCAGCACGATCGCGACGACCAGGACCCGCAGGGGACCGAGTCGCGCGTTGACCCGCCCCGCGACCAGCGGCATGAAGGTGATCGGCAACGCGGAGGGCAGGAAGCACAGTCCGGTGGCGACCGGACCATACCCGTGCACCTGTTGGAGGAACACGCTGATGGAGAAGACCAGTCCGTAGTAGCCGGTGAACAACAACAGCCCCACCGTGACGAAACCGCGGAACCCCGGGGCCCGGAACAGATCGCCCGGGATCATCGGAAACGCGTACGTGCGCTGTCTGATCACGAACGCGACGAGCGCGACCAGCGCCGTCACCGCGGCGGCGACCGGCAGCGGCGCGGTCCAACCCAGCTCGCGGCCCTCGGTGAGCGCCACCGCGACGCCCCCGAGCAGCACAATGGCCAGGAACTGGCCCGGGAAATCCTGGGGTTCGCGCGCGGCGGCCCGCGCCCGCGGATCGTCGCGTGGCATGTGCGCGGCCGACAACCACAACGTGACCAGCACGATCGGCACGTTCACGAGGAAGATGCTGCGCCAACCGATCGCGGTGACCAGGGCGCCGCCCAGGATGGGGCCGAACGCGACCGGACTCCCGGCGACCATCGCCCACACCGCGACGGCCTTGGCCCGGTCGTTCGGATCCCGGTAGGTCTCGGTGAGCATCACCAGCGTGGCCGGAACCAGCAACACCGCACCCAGCCCCTGCGCGGCCCGCATCGCCACGAGCGTGCCCCCGTCGGGCGCGATTCCGCACAACACCGACGTCGCCCCGAACACCGCGATGCCCAACCGGAACATCGACACCGCGCCGAACCGGCCGACCGCCGCCGCGCCGGCCAGCACCAGGCTCGCCAACACGATCACGTACGCGTCCACCACGAGCTGCATCGTGGCCAGGCTCGCGTCGAGACTGGAGCGGATCGCCGGGATCGCCACGTTGACGATGCTGATGTCGATCACGATCATCCCGTAGCCCAGGCTGACCACCGTCAGCACCCGGCCGGTCCGCACGGTCGGGTCGGCCACCTTCGGCGCGTGGTTGTCCGAACTGGTCGAGTTGGCCATGGGCCGCCATTTCGCAGGAGCCGATGAATTCGGTGCCGATCGGTATGCCGAAATCCTAGCCGGGACGAAACCGGTGACGTCAACCGCGGAGTTCACCCCATCGGCCAATATGCGGGTAATTGGCCCGATTCCAGGGTTCGCTCTAGAGGATCCTCTGATTTCCCGGTGCGTGGGCGCTCGGTACCTTCGCAGCGCTGAAAACTGTGAGAGGGAGTCGTCGTGGACGTGAGTGCGCCGGGCTCGCCATTTTCTTTGCCGGGGCCGAGGCGGGGATTTCCGCAACGCCCCTCATCGATGCCGTTCCACCGCTACACGCGGGACGAGCCACCGGGACCGGCGGCCGATTTCCCGCGCGAGTGGCCCACCCGGGCACTGGACCGGGCCCCGATGTGGGCCTCGGTCGATCTCCGGGACGGAAATCAGGCGCTGGCCGAACCCATGGACCTGCGCCGCAAGAAGCGAATGTTCGAACTGCTCGTCACGATGGGTTTCAAGGATATCGAGATCGGATATCCGGCGGCCAGTGTCGACGATTTCGACTTCGTACGGGAAACGGTGATCAAGGAAGGGATTCCCGACGACGTGACGGTGTCGGTTTTCACACCGGCGCGTCCCGAACTCATCGAGCGGACCTTCGACGCAATTCGCGGAGCCGAACGCGCGGTGGTGCATTTGTGCCACGCGACCGCGTGCCTGTGGCGCGACGTGGTGTTCGGCATGTCGCGGCAGGACGTGCTGCGGATGGCCGTCGACGGCGCCCGGCACATGGTGCGCCTGGCGGAGCAGGAGAGCGGCTCGGACATCCGGTTCGAGTACTCGCCGGAGACCTTCAACGTGACCGAGCCGGATTTCGCGCTGGAGATCGCCAACCGGGTTGCGGAGGTCGTCGACGCCACGCCCGACCGGCCGCTCGTGCTGAACCTGCCGACCACCGTGGAGACACACGGACCCAACTTCTTCGCCGACCAGGTGGAGTGGATGCACCGAAACCTCGATCGACGCGATGCGATCATCCTGTCGGTGCATCCGCACAACGACCGCGGCACAGCCGTCGCATCGGCCGAACTGGCCCTGCTGGCGGGGGCCGACCGGGTCGAGGGCACGCTCTTCGGCAACGGCGAACGCACCGGGAACGTCTGCCTGGTGACGCTCGCGCTCAACCTGTTCAGCCGCGGTGTCGATCCCGAGTTGGAGATCCCCGACATCGACGCGGTCCGCGAGATCGTCGAGGACTGCAACCGGCTGCCCGTGCACCCCCGACACCCCTACGCCGGCGACCTGGTCTACACCGCGTTCTCCGGCACCCACCAGGACGCCATCGCCAAAGGGCTCGCCGCCCAGGCCGAACGCGCCCGCAGACACACCGGGGACGCGCCGTGGCAGGTTCCGTACCTGCCGATCGACCCCAAGGACGTCGGCCGCGACTACCGGGCGATCATCCGGGTGAACAGCCAGTCGGGCAAGGGCGGCATCGCCTACGTCCTCAAGAGCGGATGGGGCCTGGACCTGCCGATCGCCCTGCGGCGCGACTTCGCGGCCGTCGTCCAGGACGTCACCGACGCCACCGGCCGCGAACTCGACCCGCCGGAGATCCACCGGCTCCTGCGGGAGACCTACTGCGTCGACGACACGCCCACCACGCACGCCTACGCCGACGAGCACGAGGTGCGCGCCGACGTCGCCGCGGCGCACGGCGTCGAGTTCACCCAGCTGCTCGTCACCGACACCGCGGGTGCGAGCCGCGAGGCCAAGGCCTGCTTCACGGCCCTGGACGCGGACGGACGCACCTTCTGGGGCCTGGGCCTGGCCGCGACCGCCGCCGACGCGGCACTGAGATCGACCCGCTCGGCACTGCGCCGGGCCGGCATCGAAGAAGGAGAACGGTGAAGACGAACTCTTTCATCGCCGTCGGTCCCGGGACCTACCGGGAGGACGGCGGCATGGTCTACGAGGACTTCGTCCCCGGCGAGGTCGTCGAACACCGGCCCGGCCGGACGATCACCATGAGCGACAACGTGTGGAGCTCGCTGCTGTGCCTGAACCAGCACCCGCTGCACATCGACGCCGTCTACGCCGAACAGACCCCCTTCGGCCGCCTGGTGGTCTCCAGCCTGGTCACCTTCGGGATCGTCAACGGGATGACGGTGGCCACCATCAGCGCCAAGGGCGTGGCCAACCTGGGCTGGGACAAGGTACGGCTGACCGCACCGGTGTTCATCGGCGACACCCTCTACGCCCGCACCCGCGTGCTCACCAAACGCGAATCCGCGAGCCGACCCGGCGAGGGCATCGTGACCGTGCACTCCACCGGCCTCAACCAGGACGGCGCGACCGTGATCGACTTCGAGCGGACGATCCTCGTCCCCCGGCAGAAGGAAGACCGATGATCCCGGTCATCAGCCTGCACGCCGAACACCCCCACGCCGAGCGGCGCATCGCCGACGAGATCTCCGACGCGTGCCGGACCACCGGATTCTTCATCGCGCGCGGCCACGGCATCGCCCCCGAGGTCTTCGACGACGCCTACACCGAGTCGCTGCGCTTCTTCCGGCTCCCGCTCGACACCAAGCGCGAGTTCGCGATGCGCACCAGCACCGCGCGCGGCGACAACGACTACAGCCCCTACGGCCACAGCGCGCTGTTGTCCGAGAACGCCTACGCCTACACCGGCAGACAGGGCATGCCCTCGGACTACGTGGAGAAGTTCAGCGTCGGCCGACTGATCCTGAACGACGACGAGGAACTGCCCTTCCCCGCCGACGAGTCCGGGGCCGCGCTGCGGACCGCGCTCAAGCGCTACTTCGTGGCCTGCGAAGCGGTCTCCGGCCGGATCGCCGAACTGCTCGCGCTGGCCCTGGACCTGCCGCGCACCTTCTTCGCCACCCGCACCGACACCTCCAACGACTCGCTCCGCTCACACCTGTACCCGGGCACCGACCCCGAGTTCGTCAACGACCAGGGCATGGGGGAGCACACCGACGGCACCCTGATCACGCTGCTCACCCAGGACGGGCCCGGCCTGCAGATCCGCGACCGCTCGGGCCGCTGGCTGGACATCGAGGTCCGCGACCGGGACAGCTTCATCGTCAACATCGGCGACCTGATGGCCCGCTGGTCCAACGACGAGTACGTCTCCACCCCGCACCGGGTGCGCCTTGCCGACCGGCGACGCCAATCCATCGCGTTCTTCAAGCTCGCCAACGACGACACCGTCATCGAGTGCTTCCCGAAGTTCGCCACCGACCGCCCCGCGCGCTACGAGCCGATCCGCTACGAGGAGTTCTCGCTGCGGAAGATGAACCTGCTGTTCGGACGGGAGAGTGCCCGATGAAGCCGCACGCGAGCCTGCTGTACACCCCGGCGCTGCGCATCGCGGCGGTGGCCGAACCGGGCAAGATGCACGCGGACATGCTCGTCCTGGACCTGGAGGACTCCACCCACCCGGCCAGGAAGGCCGAGGCCCGCGCGATGTTGGCCGCGGCCGATCTGACCCGGGCCGGCCTGCCCGCGCTGGGTCTGCGGGTGAACACCATCGCCACCCTCGACGGCCTCGAGGACATGAAGGCGGTGATCGAACAGGACGCCATGATCGGCGGCATCGCGATCGACGCGATCTTCATCCCCAAGATCGCCGGAGCGGGCGACGTGGCCATCTACCGCTCACTGCTCGCGCAAACCTCGAAACCACCCAGCGTGATCAGCTTCATCGAGACCGTCGACGCCGTCGAGAACGCCTTCGCGATCGCCGCGGAGAGCGACGGCCTGTGCTTCGGCCAGGCGGACCTGACCGCCGAGATGTACACCGCCAACGAGTCCTACCTCGACCACGCACGAGCCCGACTGTGCGTCGCGGCGGCCAAGTACCGGCTGCCCGCGATCGACACCAACTCCTTCGAACTGCACGACCTGGCAGTGGTCCAGGCCCAATGCCAGGCGGCCCGGGAGGCCGGCTTCACCGGCAAGGCGGCCATCCACCCCCGCCAAGTCGACGTGATCGCCCAGACGTTCAAGGTCGGCCCGGACGAGATCGCCGAATACCGGCGCGTGGTCGAGGACTACGACGCCACGCCCTACGGCTTCGCGGTCGAGAAGGACCGCGTGCTGGCCCCACCGTTCGTGCTGCGGGCCAGACGCATGCTCCGGCTGTACGCGGCCGACGCCGAACCCGCCCCGCACCGGCACCACTGAATCGGGAGAACCCAGTGAAGATCCTGCCGCAGCACGCGATCATCGACGTGTCGGCCCACGAGAGCGTGCTCGTCGACGGCCGACTGGAGCGGGCCGACGACGAACTCGTCGACGAACTGGTGCGCCTGGTGACCGGCGGCGCCGGCGTCGCCGTCTGCCACGGCCTCGACCGCACGCTGGCCCGCCACGGGCTGGACATCCACGACGAACGGGACGCCGCGGTGGCCCGCGACTACCTGGAATCGCTCTTCCGCGCCTTCGGCACTCGGGTGGAGGTCGCCAAGTTCACCCCGGTCGCGATCGGCTACGACCGCATCGCCGGCATGGACGTCGACGGCTACAACAAGAACACCCACTTCACCCCGAACGACGACCACACCACGGCACGCGAGTTCCTCACCACCAAATGCGTGCACTTCGACGCCGCCACGCCGTTCATCGCGAACATCTACGGACCCAACACCAACATCGACGGCGGCATCCCGATCCTGTGCGACACCCGCGCCTACTGCCGGGACGCGGACGTACCGCCCGCCGACCTGGTCGAGTTGATGCCGCACAGCTTCAACGTGGCCGTCAAGGAGGAACACGCCGACCGCATCCTGGCCGAGCACGCCACCGCGGTGGACGTCGACCTGGACACCGACCTGGTGATGATCGTGCTGTTCAACGAGGTGGACGGCGGCCTCGCACACGCCGGCTCCATCCCCCGCCCGGTCGACCCCGGCAAGCCCTCGCGCCGGCCCATCCGGCACCTGGAGTACCAGTTCGCCGACAGCGACGAACTGGCCAAGTGGTACCGGCACTACCGCCTCGAGATCCCCGAGCCCACCCTCGAGGTCCCGGACGAGGCCGCCCGCGAGCGCTACCACCGAGGCGTCGACCCGGTCGGCGCCGACGGCGGGACGGCCCGGTGAGCACACCGACCGAACCCGACGTGCCGGTGATGTCCGAGCACGAGGTGGCCGAACTCGACGAACTGCTGGCCGCGTTGACGGCCGACGAATGGCCCGAGGCGATCGACGAGGCCCGTCCGTTCTACGACGCGTGGGGCACCCCGATCGCCGACGACATCAAGGTCGAACACCGCGACGGCGGCGTGCTGTTGACCCCACCGGACGTGCGCGGCGAGCGGACCGGGATCTACCTGCACGGCGGCGGCTACGTCTACGGCTCGTTGCGCAGCCACGGCGGACTCGTCTCCGAGATCGCCCGGGCGGCGCACAGCCGGATGTTCTTCGTCGACTACCGCCGCGCGCCCGAACACCCCTATCCGGCGGCACTGGACGACGCGGTCGCCGCGTACGAGAACCTGCTCGCGAGCGGCGTGCCGGCCCGGGAAGTGGTGTTCGCGGGGGACTCCGCGGGCGGCGGCCTGGTCCTGGGGACACTGCTCAAACTCCGCGACCTCGGACTGCCGCTGCCCGCCGCGGCGGCCTGCGTATCGCCGTGGACCGACCTGGCCGGCACCGGTGAAACCTTCCGCACCCTGGCGGACGACGACCCCCTGGTCGGCAAGAACATCGTCGCACTGGTGGCCGGCTCCTACCTGGCGGGCGCCGAGCCGACCACCCCCTACGCGTCCCCGCTGTACGGGGACCCGACCGGACTGCCGCCCGTGCTCATCCAGGTGGGCAGCCGGGAGATCCTGCTCAGCGACGCGGAACGGTTCACCGCCGCGCTGCGCCGGGCCGGCTCCACCGGCGTCCTGGAGGTCTGGCCCGGCATGGTGCACGTGTGGCACCTGCACTACACGCGGCTGGGCAAGGCACGCCAGGCCATCGTCCGACTCGGCGGCTGGCTGCACGAGCGGGCCGAGGCGGCCCGATGAGCGAGGACATCGTCGGCCCGCACCGATTCCGCAACAACCGCAAGATGGTGCCGGCCGCCGAGGCGGCGTGGGGCCTGTCCGAGAAGCACGGCATGCTCGGACTGGTGGTCGAGGCCGTCGACGGCCAGAACCGGCTGCGCGAGATCGACTCCGGGCACGAGTTCGCCAACCTGTCCTCGTGCTCGTACCTGGGACTCAACAGCCACCCCGCGGTGATCGAGGCCGGGCGCGCCGCGCTCGCCGACGAGCGCATCACCGGCCTGTCCATGGGCGAGTTCCGCATCCGGCTGGGCATCATGAACCGACTCGAGGAGGAACTCGCCGAACACTTCGGCACCCACGTGCTGCCGTCCGTGTCCTGCGGGGTGCTCAGCGCCGCGATCCTGCCGCTGCTGGCCTCCGGGCACCTCGGCGACGGCGAGCCCCTCGTCGTGGTCTTCGACCGGTTCGCGCACTTCTCGATGAACTTCCTCAAGCCGATCGTCGCCGACGAGACGCTGGCGCTGACCTGCCCGCACAACGACATGCAGTTCCTCGAGGACGTGTGCCGGCGATACCCGCGCGTCGCCTACGTCTGCGAAGGCGTCTACTCGGTCGGCGGACAGGCCGACCTGGCCGGCATCAAGGCCCTCCAGGACCGCTACGGGATGTTCGTCTACCTCGACGACTCGCACGCGCTGTCCGCCGTAGGGCCGCGCGGAGAAGGCTACGCACGCACCGTGTTCGAGGACCTCGGCGCACGGACCGTGATCGTCGCCTCGATCGCCAAGGCGTTCGGCAGCACCGGCGGCATCGCCATGATCGGCGAACGCCACATCTACGACTTCCTCTACCGATCAGGGCCGTTGGCCTGGTCACAGGGCCTGCGCACGGCCGCGGTGGGCACCTCCCTGGGCGCCCTGCGGGTACACCGCGACCCCGAGCTGACCCAACGCCAACGGCAACTCGCCCACAACATCGCCCTCTTCGACGACCGGCTACGCGGACACGAGGTCCGCGGCACCGGGTCACACATCAAATTCGTCACCGTCGGCGACAACGACCGGGCCGTACGGCTGTCCACCGACCTCTACCGGCGCGGCTACTACTGCTCCGCGATGTTCTTCCCGATCGTGGCGCAAGGAGACGCGGGCGTGCGGATGATGCTGCGCGGCGACATGCCCACGGAACTGGCCGAGCGGTTCGCGGACGACCTCGTCGACGCCCTTGCGGGACTCGAATGAGCCTCGCCCCGCCCGACACCCGCGCCGGCGACGTCCTGGCCGTGGCCGAGCTGATCCGCGACGGCCTGCGCGGCGGCACGCTCGGCCGGATGACCGTGCCCATGCGCCAAGTCGTCGACGAGGGACACGGCGTCAAGTTCGTGTCGATGCCCGCCGTCTCCCTCGACCACGGCCTCTACATCGCCAAGATCGCCACCATCGGCAACGGCCCGGGGCCGACCGTGACCTCCGTGGTCCCGGTCTTCTCGACGAGCACCGGGAAACTGCTCGCGGTCCTGGACGGCGCCGCCGTCACCAATCTCAAATGCGCCGCCGTCACCGCCGTGGTCACCGACCACTGCGCGGCCCGCGACAGCGCCGACCTGGCGATCATCGGATCCGGCGTCCAGGCCTGGCAGCAATACCTCGGCGTCTCGGCCGTACGGGAGATCACCCGGGTACGGGTGCACTCGCGCAACCCCGCGCACGCCGAGGCCCTGTGCGCGCGCATCCGAGCCGCCGGCCGGGCAACGGCTCACGTCCGCGCCTCGGCCGCCGAAGCCACCTCGGGAGCGGACGTCGTGGCCACCGCGACGACCTCGACGAGCCCGCTGCCGATCGCCACGGACCTCCCGGCGCACGTGCACATCAACTGCATGGGCGCACACACCCCGCAATCACGCGAACTGTCGCGCGAACTGCTGGCATCCGGCCCGCTGATCGTCGAATCCATCGAGACCGCCGTAGCCGAGGCCGGCGAGATCCACCGCACCGCGATCGACCTGGAATCCCTGGAGACCGGCGAGCACCCCGGACTCGACGAACGTCCGACCGTCTTCAGCTCCACCGGCCACGCCGCACTCGACCTCGTCACGTGCGCCCACCTGGTCGCGCACTCGAACCACTGAACCGCATCGAAGGGAATACCGAACGTGCCCAACGTCGGCAAGGAAGAGATCACCGGAGCGCACGACACCGAGATCCCCACCGAGTTCGTCGACTACATGACGAGCGGTTGGCGGGAACAGGAGATCGAGCTCGTCCCGGTACCCCACCTCGACCGGCTGTCGGCGCGCCGCGCCCTGCTGTCGAACGCCTTTCCGGGCGAAACGCTGGTCATCCCGACCGGCCGGATCCAATGGCGCAGCTACGGCGCGCCCTACCCGTTCCGCGGCGGCAGCGACCTGCTGTGGCTGACGGCGGACCAGGACCCGAACTCGGTGCTCGTCATGCACCCGATCACCGGCGGCCACGACGCGGTGCTGTACGTGGACCCGCGGCACGACCCGGCCTCCGGCGTCGGCTACCTCGACCGCATCCTCGGCGAGGTGTGGCAGGGCCGCTGCCTCTCGCCCGAGGAGAAGACCACGGTGCTGGGAGTGCAGACCCGTCCCATCGGCGACCTCCCGACGGTGTTGCGGCGCGCCGGCCGCAACACCCGAGTGCTGCGTGGCTACGACGCGGGCATCGACCGCGGCCTGCTCCCCGCGACCGAGGAGAACGCGGCCCACGACGCGCTGCTCGCGAGCGTGCTCGCCGAACTGCGGCTGCGCAAGGACGACTGGGAACTCGCGCAACTCCAGGAGGCCGTAGACATCACCGTCCGCGGTTTCGAGGATGTCGCGCGCGCCCTGCCGAGCGATCGCGCGGTCTCCGAGCGGCTGCTCGAAGGCATCTTCGCCACCCGCGCGCGCCACGACGGCAACGGCGTCGGCTACAACTCGATCGTCGCCGCCGGCGCGCACTCGACCATCCTGCACTGGGGCCGCAACGACGGCCCGGTCCGACCGGACGGCATCCTGCTGATGGACATGGGAGCCGAGGCGCGGAGCTGCTACACCGCCGACGTGACCCGCGTCCTGCCCGTCTCGGGCACCTTCACCACCGCCGAGCGCGACGTCTACGACATCGTGCACGCCGCGCGCGACGCGGGCCTGGCGGCGATGGCGCCCGGTGTCGCGTTCGACGACGTCAACCTGGCCTGCCGGCGCACCCTCACCGAGGGCCTGCGCGACCTGGGCGTACTCAAGTGCGGCGTCGAGGAGGCCATGCAGGACAAGCGGCAGCCGTACCGGCGGTGGACCCTGTGCGCCTTCGGCCACATGCTCGGCCTGGACGTGCACGACTGCGGGCACGCGCGCCCGGAGTACTACGGACAGGGCGTGCTCGGCGAGGACCACGTGCTGACCATGGAACCCGGTCTGTACCTGCAACCGCACGACGAACTGGTGCCGGAGGGCCTGCGGGGGATCGGCGTGCGGTTGGAGGACGACGTACGGGTGACCGCGGACGGCGTTCAGGTGTTGTCGGCGGCGCTGCCGGTCGGCGCGCGCGAGACCGAGACCTGGCTCGCCGCGCAACGCGAGGCCGGCCCGCGCCTGCCCGGCGGGCACGGGCCCACCGCGTGAGCGCCGACCGGATCGCCGTGGACGGCGCCGACCACACCGGCCACACCGGCCACACCGACCGCGCCGGCCACGCCGACCGCGCCGGCATCGCCGGTATCGCCGGTATCGCCGGCGCCCGTGCCGGCATCGATGACGCCGACCGCCCCGATCCTCCCGATCGCTCCGAACTCCCCGCCTGCGTCGAAGTAGATCCCGCCGACCGGGAGTTCACCGCCACCCTGGAACGGCTCGGCATCGAGATGCCGCGCGACCTGGCGCCCGGTGTGCTGGCCGGCTACCGCGGGCTGCGGGCGAAGATGGAACTGCTGCGCACCACGGAGGCCACCGATGGCTGACCTCGACAGCACCGGCCCCGGCGCGCTCGCCGAACTGTCCGTCGCACAGGCCGGCGCGCTGCTGCGCGCGGGCCGACTCACCTCGGTGGACCTGGTGGAGAACGCGCTCGGCATGATCGAGGCGCGCGACGCGACACTGCACGCCTTCGTACTCGTCACCCGCGAGCAGGCGTTGCGGCGCGCCCGGCAGGCCGACCGGGAACTGCGCGAGGGCCTCGACCGAGGTCCGCTGCACGGCGTCCCGTACGCGCTCAAGGACATCTTCGCCGCCGAGGGACTGCCCACCACGAACCACTCGTGGCTGACCGTGTCGGACGTGGCCGCCGAGGACAGCGCCGTGGAGGCCCGACTGCGGGCCGGCGGCGGCGTGTTGCTGGGCAAGTTGGCCACCTACGAGTTCGCGCTCGGCGGGCCGAGCGTCGACCTGCCCTTCCCGCCGGCACGGAACCCGTGGAACGGCGAGCACATCCCCAGCGGTTCATCGTCGGGCGCCGGGGTCGCGGTCGCCGCGGGGTTCCTGCGGGTCGCGTTCGGCTCCGACACCGCCGGCTCGATCCGCGGCCCGGCGTTCCACTGCGGGACCGTCGGCCTCAAGCCCACCTACGGCAGCGTGTCCGGGTACGGCGCCACCCCGCTGTCGCACACCATGGACCATTTCGGACCGCTGGGCTGGACGGTGGCCGACACCGCCGCCGCACTCCACGTGATCGCCGGACCGGACCCGCGCGACCCGCGCACCCGCGACACACCCGCGCCGGACTTCCTCGGCGCGGCGAGCGAGGACGTCAAGGGCCTGCGCGTGGCGTACTCGACCGCGTGGTACGCCCACGACCCCGCGACGCTGCCGGAGATCACCGAAGGCATCGAGCGGGCCCTGACCCACCTGGACAAGCTCGGCGCGATCGTCGAGGAGTGCGAACTGCCTCCGTACGAGGTGCTCGACGCCTGCGGCCGGGTGATCCTGGCGGCGGAGGGCTTCGCAGTGCACGAGCGCAACCTGCGCGGGTTCCCCTGGTCCTACGGGCGGTTCACCTACCAGAAGCTGATGCCCGGGGCCGGGGTCGGCGCGGGTGACCTGCTCCGCGCGATGGACGTGCGCCGGCGCCTCGTCGAGTCCTTCCAGCAGAAGGTTTTCGCCGACCACGACGTGCTGGTCACCGCCTGCGGCCAGGCCACCGCAGCCCGCTTCGACGACTTTCCCACCGACTGGCCGCCGCCGCGTCTGGCCAACGACATGCAGACGATCCCGTTCGCGGTCACCGGACACCCGGCCCTGTCGCTGCCGCTCGGATTCGCCGCCGACGGGCTGCCGATCGGACTACAGCTCGTGGGACGCAAGTTCGGTGAGGCGAGCCTGTTCCGGGCGGGGGCGGCGCTGGAGGCCGAATTCGGCCGGCGGGACACCAGGCCGCGGTTGACTGGGGCCGGGGCCGGGGCCGGGGCCCGAGCCGTAGGTGGAGCAGCCGGAACCCGAGCCCGAACCCGAGCCGTAGGTGGAGCAGCCGGAGTCGGGGCCGGATCCGGCCCCGGCATCGGGCTTGGCCCCGGCCTTCACCCGGGCCTGCGCCCCGACCTCGCCATCCGCGCCCATCGCCCCGACCCGGAACCGGAGCCCGCCGATGTTCGCCGCTGAGAACCGCGCCTTCCTGAACCGAGTGTTCACCGAACACAGCCCGCACGACCTCGCCCTGGCCCGAGAGATCTCCGACCGGCACCTGCGCGATCTCGGCTTCCTCTTCCCCACGTTGCCCACACACTTCCGGCTGGACCGGACCACCCTCGACGAACTCCACTCGACGACAGCCCGGTTGGTCTCCGCCCACCGCAAGGTGATGCGGCACGTGTGCTCGTCCCTGTCGACCGCCGAACTGGCCGCCACGTTCCGGATCCCGGAGGCGATGGCGGGCTACATCCACTGGCAATGGATGACCGAGGGCACCGCGCTGGCCCGGGCCGACATCATCCCCACCGAATCGGGCTACGCCTTCTGCGAGTTGAACACCTTCTCCGGCGTGGGCGGCGGCGAATGCCAGCACAGCGCGCGACTGCACGCCGAACTGCTGGGACTCCCCGCGGCGGGCGCCTCACCGTTCCTGGACCTGGCCCGGCACTACCTGACGCAGTGCACCCGACTCGGGCTCGACCGCCTGGTCATCCTGGACTCCGTGCGGCACTCCCGGCGCGGCTACGGTCGCGACCAGCCGCTCGTGGACTTCCTCCGGATCATGGCGCCCGACCTGGACGTCGTCTACTGCAACGAGACCTCCTACCGGGCGCAATGGCTGCGCGCGCCGCACGCGCGCCGCATCCTCGTCCACCGACTGATCACCTTCGCCGACACCGACGACGACGGCGCCTTCCTCAAGGCCGTCGACGACAGCGGCGCCACCGTCTCGTGCATGTTCGAGGCCGAACTCGGCATGCACCGCAAGTGGTTCTCCCTGCTGTGCGATCCCGACCTGCACCACCTGCTCGACCCGGAAGAGGTGGAGACGCTCCGACGCCACGTACCGATGACCTTCGACCTCGCGCCGGACATCCTCGACGACGTACTGGCCTCCCGGGGCGACTACGTCTTCAAGCACAGCTACACCTACGGCGGCGACGGCGTCCTGATCGGCGCCGAGCACTCCGCGCCGGCCCTGCGCGCGCGCTTCGTGGCGGACGGGGTCGAGACTTGGACCTGTCAGCGCATGGTCGAAGCGTCCACGCTGGAACTCCCGGTCGCGGACGGTCCGAGCGCCGAGGAGGCCGGGCACCGCAAGACGGCCGAGTTCGACTTCGTGCTCGGCGTCTACGCCTACGGCGATCGCACCAACGGGGCGCTGGTGCGCGGCTCGGCCGACTCCAAGGTGGTCAACGCCTCCCGAGGCGCGATCTCCTGGGCATTCGCGGACTGACCTCGACACCTTCGCGGGGCCTTGCACCGGGCCTTGCGCCGGGCCTTGCACCGGGCCTTTGCCGGGCCTTCGACGACGCACCTGGCCCCTCGACGACATACCCCCTTCGACGACACTCCCCATGCTTTCCCCGACGCCTCCCAAGCCCTCGACGACACCTCCCACGGTTGGGCGCCACCGCCATTCCTGCGGCGCCACCGCCGTTCCTGCGAGGACACCGCCACTCCTGCGACGACACCGCCACTCCTGCGACGACACTGCCGTTCCTGCGACGACACCCGCCTACGACGACACCCGGCCTTCGATGACCCACCCGCCTCCCCCGATCGCTCCCGCCCGGGAGCAACCACGGTCGGCACTACCGGGCCGGCTGGTGCCTGTCCTTGTGTACGAGCGCCACCAGTTGGATCCGCGACCGCACGCCGAGCTTGCGATAGATCCGGGTCAGGACCGCCTCCACGGTCTTGACGCTGACATACAACGACGCCGCGATGTCCCGGTTGCCGCGCCCGTCGGCGACCAGCTCGGCGATGCGCTGTTCGGCGTCGGTCAGGCCCGCGAGCCCGGCCCTTGCCCCGGTTCGCTCCGGCCGGTCCGGCTCCCACAGCGGCGCATCCGCCTTGCGGAACACCGCCTCCGCGGCCGCGTGCAACTCCCGGGCGCGGGCGGGGCGTCTGCGTCGCTGCTCGACGGCCGAGTGGGTCAGCAACACCCGACCGCACTCCAACGGGTAGCCCAGCCGCGCGAACGCCTCCCAAGCCCGGGTGAGCAGCCGCTCGGCCGCCGTGAACTCGCCCGTCGCCGCCGCGCACAGCGCCTGGGCGCGGTCGAGCGAGGCCAGCACGCCGCGCCGCCCCAACTCGCGCGCCGGGTCTCGGGCATCGGCGATGGTGCGCGCGGCGGCCTCGACATCCCCGGCGGCGACCAGGGCCTCGGCGAGGTCGGCGTCGTAGCGGATCGCCGCCGGATCCCGGACGGACAACTCGCGCACCAGATCCCGCACCCGCAGCAGATCCGCCAGCGCGCCGACCGTGTCGCGCAGGAACAGCCGCGTACGGCCGGACAGATGCAGACAGTGCGCCGCGAAGACTGTGTCCTTCTCCTCCTCCGACGCGGTCAATCCCAGCCCCGCGTAGGCGAGCGCCTGTTCCAGGGTTCCGCCCGCGAGTTCGGCGATCGCCGCCGCGTACCACGGCGGACCGGGGGAGGCGCCCAACTCGCGCGCCAGCGCCAGCAATCGGCGGGCCTCCTCGCGCGCGGCCCGACCGTCGCCGCCGTGCGCGTGGATCAGTACGGCACAGCCCAGGAGCCGCCCCGGGTCGGCCCGCCCGGCGACCGACCCGAACCCCGGGCGAAGCGCGTCCAACAACTGCCCGGCCTCGTCCAGGCGGTCCTCCAGGAGGGCGAAGGACACCGCGACCCGGCGCGGATCATCGGAGATCGGAGGCGGGTCACCGGCGCTCGCCCCGGTGCCGCCCGCCGCGCCCGGCTCCAACGCCATGCGCAGTGTCCCGGCGTGCTCCGGCGAGCCGCGGCCCTGTTGGATCCGGGCGGTCAAGGTGATCGCGGCGGCGCGGCTCGCCGGGTCGCCGGCCCGTTCCGCCCACTCCACGGCCGCGCACGCGTGTGCCAGGGCCTCGGCGGAATAGCCCCGGGTCAGGTGCGTGCTCCAGGCGAGTCGCAGATGCGCCGCCGAAACCAGCGCGGGTTCGTCGGCGGCCGTGGCGTCGGCCAGCGCCCGGGCCGCGATGTCCGCCAGCAGCGCGGCGCCGCGGCCGGCGGCGTCCACGACCGCGATGCGTGCCCGGGCGCGCTGCGCCGGTCCGGCCCGGGTGCGGTCCAGCCGGTCCAGGGCCGTCCAGGCGAGGTCGAAGCGCCCCGCGGTCTCGGCGTCCCGGGCGGCACACACCAGCAGATCGGGTCGGGTGCCGCCGGCCCGGTCGACCGCCAGCAGGGCGAACTCCGCGGCCCGCGTGTGGTCGCCGCGCTCGCGCGCCGCCGCGGCGGCGTCGGCGAGCACCAGGACCAGACGCGCCGCGGTCGTGGCCGGGGCCAGGGCGGACGCCTCGTGCCAGGTCCGGTCGTCGGCACCGGTCGACACCGCCGCCAGCGCGCGATGGGCGCGGCGCACCGACTCGCGGCCGGCCTCGGCGACGATGCCCTCGCGCAGCACCGGCGCCGGGAAGGACACGGCACCGTCGACCACCCGGATCAGCCCGGCGTCCTGGGCGGTGGCCAGAGCGGCGTCCGCGGTCGGCGCGGCGTCGGCGGTGTACCCGGTGGCCCGACGGATGCCGTCGAGCGAGGGATCGGCGGCCAACGCCGCCAACAGCAGCACCCGGCGCACCGGTTCGGCCAGGTCCGCCAGCCACGCGCGCATCGCCTTGCGGGCGTGCGGGGCCAACGGTTCGGCGTCCCACGCGGTGGCCGAACGCCCGGCCCGGGCCAGTCCGGCGGCGATGTCCGAGACCAGTCGCGGACTGCCGCCCGTCGCCGCGTGGATGCGACCCGCGGTGCGCAGCGGGATGCCGAACGACCCTACGACCGTCGCCGATTCCTCCGGGCTCAGCGGTGGTATCCCGATCTCGACCGCGCCGCCGCCGAGCACGTCGTGCGGCGACGGGCCGTCGGGCCGCAACGCGGCCAGCAGCGACACGCTGCCGCGACTGCGCCGCGCGGCGAAACCGAAGACGTCCAGGCTGCCCGGACCCCACCACTGCACGTCGTCGGCGGACAACAGCGGCCGGGCCCTGCGTCCCCACGCCTGAAGGCAGGACAACACCGTGCCGCGGAACGTAGCGGTGTCCGGCTCGGGCCCCGCAACGCGCCGCAACACCCAGTCCATCGTCGAGCGTTGCAGTTCGGACAGTTCGCCGCGCACCTCGGCCGGGCACGCGGTGAACAGGTCCATCAGCGGCGCGTAGGCGATGTTCGCGTCGGCGCGCGCCGAGCTGAGCCGGACCACCGGATCCCCGGCCGCCTGCCACGCCGTGCACACCGCGTCCAGGACCGCGGACTTGCCGAACCCGGTGGGCCCGACCACCGCCACCACGCCGGCCTGCCGTAACTGTCCGCAGACCTGGTCCACCAGCGGACCGCGCGCGGTCATCGCAGCGAGGCCATCCAGGCCTCGACCTCGTCCGCGGCGCGTGGCAGGCCCGACGACAGGCACTGTGCGCCGTCGGCCGTGATCAGGAAGTCGTCCTCGATGCGAACGCCGATCCCGCGCAACTCCTGCGGCACGGTCAGGTCGTCGGGCTGGAAGTACAGGCCGGGCTCGACGGTGAGTACGTGCCCGGGTGCCAACAGGCCGTCCGGGTAGCTCTGTCGACGGGCGGCGGCGCAGTCGTGGCAGTCCAGGCCGAGCATGTGGCCCGAGCCGCAGAGGGTGAAGCGGCGATACAGGCCCGAGTCGGGGGCCAGGGCCGCCTCCGCTCCGCCGGGCAACAAGCCCCATTCGTCCAGACCTTCGGCGATCACGCGCATCGCGGCTGTGTGGAAGTCGCCGAACCGCGCGCCGGGTCGCAGCGCGGCGATACCCGCCGACTGGGCGGCGAAGACGAGATCGTAGACCCGGCGTTGCACGTCGGTGAAGCGTCCGCCGACCGGCAGCGTACGGGTGACGTCGCCGGTGTAGAACGAGTCGGCCTCGACACCGGCGTCCAACAGCAGCAGGTCGCCCGTGCGCACCGGTCCGTCGTTGCGCATCCAGTGCAGGACGCACGCGTGCGCGCCGGCCGCCGCGATGGTCTCGAAGCCCAGCCCGTAGCCCTCGAGCCGGGCCCGCCGATTGAACGTGCCCTCGATCCAGCGCTCACCACGCTCGAGACCGGTGGCATGATCCAACTCGCCCACCACGTCGTGGAATCCGGCCACCGTGTGGCCCACGGCCGCACGCAGCTGCTCGACCTCCCACTCGTCCTTGACCAGCCGCGACTCGGACAGGAAGGTGAGCAGTTCGGCCTCGGCCTCGGCGCCGGCTCCCGAGGCCGGCGGCACCAGCGCGTCGACGAGCGGGTCCTCGCCGCGCACCACCCGGGTCGGTACCTTCCGTCCGCGCAGGGCCCGTTCGAGGTCCTCGCGCGGGGCCGACTCGATCCCGAGGGCGTCGGCGGTCTCCGCGAGTGTGCGCCGGCGCCCGACCCAGAACTCGCCATACCGCCGGTCGCCGTAGAACCCCGCACCGTCGGGCCCGCCGTCGCGCGGTGAGCGCGGCCGGGTGAACAGTGTGACCGAGTGCCCGTTCCCGTCGGGCTCGAAGACCAGCACACTGTCCGGGACCGCCTGCGTGCCCTGCTCGGCGGTCAGGTGCACGAACGCCGAGTGCGGCCGGAACGTGTAGTCGAAGTCGTTGCTGCGCGCCTTCAACCCACCCGACGGCACCACGATCCGCTCACCGGGAAAGCGCTCGGACACCGCCGCCCGCCGCTTGGCCGCGTACGCCGCCCCGGACACGGGCGGCGCCTGTATCGCGGTGTCGGCCCACCCATGTCGAAACGCCTCCGCCAGCGCCGCCGGCACCGCGTGGTCATGCTTCTCGGTCCCACGCGCCCTGCCGCCGGTCATGTCGTTGTCACCCATGTCGCCCATGTCACCCATTGCACGCCCCGATCATCGCGTTGTGATATTCCGGACGGTACCATTTCACATGTGACACTTCTATGTTCCGAGCCGGACACCCGAGGCAGCGTGAGCCGGCTCGGCGCCGGGCGAGGAGGGCGTCGGCGGCGGTGACGTGACGGTGTCGTCCGCGCCCGCCCCCACCGGCTTCCCGTCCTCGCCGCGCGCGTGCGCGGCGTCACGCGAACGAGAGCGCGCGGAAAGAGAGTTCATGCCGAACCCGTCGATCCGCCCGAAGCCCCCGCGCGGTACGGACCCGCCTCCGGAACGCGCGCCCGTCTCGGCGCCATGTGTAGTCTCCTCGCCGCGCGCGACGACCGAGCGGTGAAACCCGAAACTCGGAGCCCGCGACACGGGCGCCACCACCGCCGCACGCGGAGCCCCGCGACACAGGCGCTGCTGCCACCGCCGCACTCGGACGCATCGCCGGACCGGATGGACATGGACCGGAACGTGTGGCGGTCCCACCGGCGGGGCCTCCGGGCGCCCGTCGGCATACTGGAGGCATGGACGCACGTGTGCGGTACGCGGACGTTCGGCCGTATACGGTGCCGGACACCTTCGCGGGGTCGGCCGGCCCCGCCGAGGGCGTCGTCCATTTGCCCACGTCCTTGGATTGAGTGGACGTGGCGAGGCACCCGCCGAATCGGTCGCGACCACATCGCGACCACTCGGCCCGGCTGCGCGACCTGTTCAAACCGCTCTACACGACTGCGATCGCGGGCCGATTGCTCGTGAGTCCCAAAGCCGAGCGCCGGTCGTGCGACCACACTGCGACCACACTGCGACCACCACGCCCCAGAACGCAGAAAAGGCCGCCTTCCCGTTTCTGAGAAGACGACCTCCGACCTGCGTAAACGCTGGTCGGGACGACAGGATTTGAACCTGCGACCCCTTGACCCCCAGTCAAGGAGATGGGGCATTTCCGCAGGTCAGGGGCACTTTGCTACTCAATACGTCGTTCGATTTCCAGTATATCGTGCCGTTTCGCGTATGGCGTGTGGTCCACAACTGGTCCACAACGTCCGAGAGTTGGTGCTGTGCGTTCGTCTGGGGCCAGCGGTTCCGCGTCGGAGTTCGAGACCCGAGTAGGGCCTACCGGAAACTACGGTTCGGGTCGCGCGGCGTGACGTTGCCGAAGTCTTCGAACCACGCGAGTGGTTGTGCGTCGCCGATGCCGAGGGTCTGGTTGAGCGGATGGGATGGGGCTTCGACGCCGGTGAACTGGGAGTCGTAGAGCCACGGGATGTCGTGGTCCTGGAAGAAGAACTCGAAGCAGGCAGCCCCGTCGTAGTCGTCCTCGTGCTGGGGTATCGGGATGCTGCCGCCACCGTGACTGCCGGCGCCGATGAGATCGGGTGCGTCTTCGAGGGCGAGGTGGAGGACGATCTCCTCCGCTGTGCAGGTGGGTTGCGGCCAGTTGCCGTTCTCGATGTCGCGTGCCAGGTCGTCGCAGGCTCGGGCGACCTGTTTGCGCCATGCCTTGTTCTGGTGCCAGGTGATGTGTGGGAGGCGCCCGAAGAACTCGTACTCTTCGTCTTCTTCCGAGGTGATCGGCGCGTCGTTCAGCTTCTCGGTGTCGTCGTAGGCGGAGTCCGCGAGCCAGGTCAGGGCGGTGTGCAGGACATCGGCCGTGTGCGGTGTCAGTTGCCAACCGCACTCCTCGCATTCATCGTCTTCGCACTGATGAGCGCTCAGCGGGAAGAGCGTGACGAAGTCCACGGCGTGCGCGTCGACGCCCGGGTAGGCCATTGCCGGTGCGGTCGTGTCGGGCAGTCGCCAGCCGGTACCGAAGTCGGCCCGCACGGGAGCCGTGGACCAGTCGGCGACCTCGTCGCCGTGTGCGACCAGCAGTTCCGCGGCCTGTTGCACGCCGGTCAGACAATCTGCTCCCGGTAGTTCGTCACCGTTCGTTGCCGCGAACATCGAGGCACCGACCAAGTCCTTCGGATCGTTGCCGGGTTCCTCTACCGGCAACGGTGTCCAACCGTCGGCTGCCACGGCGGCGAGCAGTCCATTCTCGTCGTAGACGTGATACTCGCGCAGTTGTACGACCCGAACCTCGGGTCCGGGTAGTTCCGCCAGGGCGCGCCTCGCTCGGCGTACGGGTAGCGGCTACGGGGAGTTCGTCCGGGTGGTCGTCCACATTGCTCGGAGCGAGTGGATCGTCGGCGGGCCATCGGAAGAGGGTGGGTGCGAGACCGGGCCACACTCCGCTGCGGGCCCTGGCCAGGGCCTCACGGAGCGAGGCTGCCGGTGCGTCCGGTAGTGCCGAGTCCAAGTGGCGTGCGACGGCTTGCTGGTAGCGATTCAGATCCCCGTTGAGTGTCAGGTTTCGCAGCAACGCGGCCGCGTGCTGGGCGAGTGTGGCGTCCCGACAGGTGAGCACCGCCTGTAGCACTCACTGAGCGGCGGTTCCAGTCCCCGCGTGATGCTCATTCACCCGGGCCGCGGCATCGAGCGCCCTCGTGATCGCACCACGACCCAACGGTGACCATGCGATCGGCGCAGCGATGAAAACGGCAGCGGCGGCCGACACGTGTGCCCACGTTTTGGCCCTCCCAGCCGTTCTGACACTCAGGGCGGTTGCGCGGCGATGGCGAGGGTTCATGTTCGCCGCAGCGTCGTGGGCCCGATTTGCGATCTCCGAACAGACCTGTGAGGCCCGGGCCAGCAGGCACACCGCAGCAAGCCACAGCCCGATGCAACCACCAAATCCACCGAGCACGCGCTGCGCCGAGGATGGGGGCCCAGCCGCAGAACTGCTCGACGCCCCGGTGACGGCCATCACAATGGATGTCATGGCAACAACAGTGAGGAACATCGCCGCCAATAAGCGACGCAGCGGCCGTTCTGTGTCTTGCTGACCACCCTCCGGTTCCAAATCGGTGGAGCCGAGTGCCGTCTCGGATGGCAAAAGGTCCGCAGCCGAACGGGCCTCACCGGCGTGATGGTGGTGGATATGTACGCCACCATCAACGTTGCCGCCGACGAAAACCCCCGAACCTTCATTGCGTTGCACGTTTGGTCGGCGCGCGGGATCGGACATCCCCCGTCACCGCCGTGTTCGCCGAAGGTCGCAATCCGAAGACTGGAAGTCCGCCAAGCCTTGCTGGAGTTGATGAGTGCACCGCTTCAGTTCGCGAACTGAGCCGGCCAGGCAGAGCACCCCTTCAGGGAACCTCCTGCGGATTGGAGGCCTGGTCACAAGAACGAGGATCTCGGCGGCGTCCGCGAGGCCGCACCGTTCAGCCGGGATGGCTATGAGCTTGGCAGTCTCCCCGCCGCGGGGACGGCCCTCTGCCGCATCGGCGCGCGGCCCTGTCAGCCGAGGTGAGGTCTCGGTGACCGAAACGAGATGCCCTCGCGTCGCTTGATCCAACTCCGCGAAGTGATTGATCACGGTCCCGTAGGCACCTTCGCCGACGCACGTCTCTCGACAGGCGTTGTGCTGGATGTGCGGGCGCGGCGCATCGTCGATCTGCCGACGCGTCATTGCGGTGCGTCACCGTACGTGTTGTGCACGCCTCCGAGGATGTTCCCGTTTACGAACATCCCCGATCCGGTGTTGAGTTGTGCCCCGGCGTTCATCGAGCGTGACGCTTCGGCAAGCGCCTGGAGATCGGTCCATGCTTCCGGGTGGACCGACACGTGGTCGTGCAGACGACCGGCCCATGCCTGCGTGATCCGCTCCCGAGCCAGCGCCAGCTCGCGGCCGAGCGTCGCGTCGCCTTCCGCGGCGCGGGCCAGGTCGCCAAGGTCACGCTCATCGTTGTCGTGTGCGGCGATCGCATCCCGCTGTGCTTCGGGCGCAGCGTGGCGGAACAGCCGTATGAGTCCGGCCCGGGCCGCACGGCTGCCCCCCGACAGCATTGAGGCCACCAGGGTGCCGGCGGCACCAGTGGCTATCGCCATGGTTGCGGGATCGAGCATGGTCCAAACCCCCCGGAATTGGAACGTCATCGCATACACGCGCGGTCCATGGCCAATGCATCCGGCCAGGGCGTGTGCGGACCAATCACCTTACGCGATAACGAAGTACCTGTTGACGTGTCAGCAAAAGGAGGTCGATGTACGCGTCCGTTGGAACAGTCCTCGCGCGCAGAGGCCGCTCGTGCAGCCACCGCGAGGTCGCCTCCAACGCGGCGGGTCCGTTCGGCATGCGCAAGCCTGAAGCATGTCGGAGGCCCACCTCTGCTCTTACCGGTGGTTTGTTGACGGCGGTTCTGATTGGCAGTATGCCGTGAAGTAGCAGTATTCGTGGGCCCGTTCGGGGTGCGCCATGACCGCTCGTGTGTCGCGTCTGCCCGAACTCGCTGGGATCTTGGTGACACTGGTGGCGACCGACAGCGATCCGCGTGTTCGCAGAAGCGCTGCATCCGCGCTCGGAGAATTGTCTGCCCTGCCATCGGTGGACTCCATGATCGAGGCCGGACTACGTACGGCGCTCAGGCACCCATCGGCAGGCGTACCACTGGCGGCACTTGAGGGTTTGCGATCCACCGATCGGTTCGCAGGAAACGCAATCGTGGAGGAGCTGGTCGAGACCCACCCCTCGGCACGCATGCGCCATGCCGCCGGAAGATTGATCGCGAGACGCGAGTCAACGTAATCACCTCGTGTGCCAAGGGTCGTCTGGAGCCACATGTCGGATGGAAATGGGAGCCTCGATGCGTGAGTAGCAGGAAGCGCGAGCAGAGGCGCCCACAGAAGTCTCAAGGAGCGCCCGGCGCTCGACCTGCGGCGCGCGACAAGGCGCGGGTCGCCGGTACGTCGGCGGATGACGACGAAATCGAGCGCGCGCTCGGGTCGGCGAGCACACGTGGCGAAGCCGATGCAGCGGGCGTGCCCATCGACGTCGCCGAGAAGTTGTGGAGTTCGACGCGCAGTGGTGCCAGAGCCGGTCGAGGCTTCCACTATCAGGACGCCGTCGGGGCCTGTTTGTGCGCGCGGATGTTGGCCGGAGAGCTCATGGTCGAATCCGTGGTTCCGGAAGGCGAAGAGGACCTATCCTGCGAGGGGGAAATCGCCTGGCGCGTGCAGGTCAAGTCCCGGGTGGAGCGAAAGGGGGATTTCGGTCCGACCGAGGTCGCCAACTTCCTACTGAAGATGGCCCAACAGAATGCGGCGTGGCGGGCGGTGTCACGTGATGGATCCCTTGTCTTGGTCTTGGAGAGGCCGGTCGCAGGAGAATCCTTCAGCACGTGGGGGCGGCCATTGGCAGACCTGTCGCCGGAACACCCCATTCGGGCAGCCTTGTTCGCAAAAGCGCAAGCTGAAGGGCTTGGGTCGGCTGCGGTGGAGGCGATGGGCCGGCAGTTGAGTATCTACGTGCTGCCGTGGGGTGCGGCGGCACAGGAAGCCCGTCGGATCATCGCCGAGCGCTTCGATGTGCTCGCGCAGGCCGCGGTCCCGGTGGTGCATGCCCTGCGGGAGGCGGTGGCCGATGCCGCGGACGACAACCTGTCCGGCCGGTGGGTTAGTAGGTCGCGCCTGAGCCGCACCCGGGTGCAGCAGATCGCGACGAAGGTCATTGGTCTGGTCGATCACGATGCGTTGGGGGAGGCGCTCTCTTCGGGGGCCTGCGAGCCCGTGGACTTCGACGATCCGCTGCCCGACCCTTCCTTCTTCGAGGGTGTCGGTGCGCAGCCCGGGCATGTGGCGGCGGGTCTGCCGACACCGCAGCCGGCGCTGACCGGTCGTGTGGTCGACGCCCTCAACCGGGGAGCGACGGCCTTGGTCGTCGGTCCCTCGGGAGTCGGGAAATCCACCGTGATGTGGGCTGCGGCGTACTCGACCCGGCACATCCTCTGGTATCGGATTCGGCGCCTTCGTGAGGCGGATGTGCCGGCACTGGTCCGCTTGGCACGTGCATCCGGCGCGTCCATCCGTTGCCCGGTCGGTTTCGTCGTGGACGGCGTCGGGATCGGAGCCGCCGAGGCATGGGACCTGCTTCACCGAGAACTGCTCCCGATCCCGGGGGTGGTGCTGCTCGGCTCGGCCCGATCCGAGGACCTGCTCCCGCTGAGAACACGACCGGAATGCACCGAGGTCACCGTCGGCCTGGACGAGGACGTGGCCGAGCGCATCCACGAGGAACTGCTGCGCACCGGCGTAGCCGTGGTTCCTCACTGGCGCCATGCGTACGAGTCCGCCAACGGGCTTACGCTCGAATTCACCCACTACCTCGCACGCGGCGTGCGCATGTCCGAAGTACTGGCTGAGCAGATCGCCCGTCGTGTGGTCGAGAGGCGACGGACGGAATTGAAGATCCTGGCGCGGGTATCCATGGCGCATTGCTGGGGTGCCGAACTCTCCCTGCGTAAGGTGCAGGCGCAAGTCGGGGTCGACGATGTCGAGTTCCGAATTGCGTTGGAGCGACTGGTCGACGAACATCTCGTATCGTCCCGGGCCGGCCGACTTGGTGGGTTGCACCAACTGAGATCCAGTGCCCTGGTGGATGCCGTTCACGCCACGCCGCCTCCCCTGCTGCACGAGACCATGCGTGACGTGCTCGGCATCCTCGAGGACGATCAGCTGGAGCCCTTCCTGGCGGGTGCACTCGGTCGCCATCCCGAGTCGGAGTCCGAGGTTCGACTGCAGTTGGCTGAAGAACTCCGAAGCCGTTCAAGCCCGGTGGCGTGGATCGGGGTTCTCCAGGCGTTGAGGCTGGTGGACGTCCAGCGCCAGTCCGGCATATGGGCTCAGGTGCTTGACTCCCATGAAGTGGCCCCTGCTGATCGGCAGATGACGCTCCAGTGGGCGCTTCTGGGCAACGACCTGCTCGACAAGATGAAGCCCGAAATCGCCGGCGCGATTGCCGAGATCGCGCCGATCGCCGACCCCGGCTCACCGACGCGGGAGGCTCTGCTCGCGATCCTGGGCACCGCCGAACTCGCGCGCGTGGTAGCCCAGTGCGGCGACATGGCCACTGCCCAGAGCCTTCTCGCCGTCCTTGCCGGCAGCGGTGTGGACATTGCGGACGACATCGCCCGGATAGGTGACGAGGCTCCTTTCCTGACGTTGCTGAGGGATGCGCCCGCCGACGACTTCGGCTCACTGATCACCGCAGCCCGAGCCGTCTCCGAGTCCTTCGCCCGGAGGCTCGTCGAGCTCACCGGTGGCCACGAGGCCGTGTACGACCGCCTTCGCGCGTACTCGCCGTGGGTGACCGACATCGACGCCGCTCACGGGCCCGACGGCGACGTGGCGTACGCACGCCTGCTCCACGTGTCCGCACGCGCCGAGCCCGACATCGAGCGCGCAACCCGCGACTTCGGGCGCGTGCTCCTGCGGTGCTTCCCACACTGCCAAAGCGTCGACGTGCAAGCGTTCCAACCCGGAAACGTTCCGCTGCGGTCCGGCGGTATCACATGGGGGAGAAGCGAACTCGAACGACGCTACGATCACCTCTCCACCGAGATCGCCTGGAACTCGGTACGCGCCCCGCTCGCACTCGCCGCGGCCGGATCCGCCGACCCGACGATCCGCGTGCAGCAGGCGCTGTCGATCGTCAACGACATGCACGTCTATCTAGACGGGCTGACGCGCACGTGGTGCACCGGCAAGGGCGCACCCAAGCAGATCGCGCAACTGACGAAACTGCACGGCGACCTGCTCGCCCGCGCCGAAGCTCTGTTCCCGCTCATCGACACATCCGCGCTGTTCGCAAGCGCGGCCGACAACGCCCCCAAGGCAAAAGCCTTGGACCGGCTGCGCTTGCTGACGGTCGGCGTCGTCGCGAATCTCACGACTCGCATCGCCGACCCGCAAGCAAACCAGGCTGCCTTGGCGTCCTTCGTGCACCGGCTGCGCATCGACATCGGGGAAGTCCGTACCGGGGAACGATGGAACCTCATGGGCACGGAAGCGCCCGTGACGCTCGACGAGATGGAGCGCATCCTCGGCAACCTGTACACGGTGCTGGCCGAAGTCGCCTGGGGCGGAATGAATGCGCGTGATGTGGTTCGCTCGGCCCGGTCGGGACTGTACGCACAGGCGCTGGCCAGGTGCGCGGCAGTTGCGGAGTCGTCCATGCGGGCGCGCGCATCCGCAGACCAGGACCACATGCTCCAAGCCGCACGCGCAGCAGGTATCACGGCGCACATCTACAGCTGGGAGACGCAGAACGCGGAAGCCGCGCACTGGCCACCTATGGAGTACGCGGTGGGCATCGATATCCGAACCTTCGCGGACTGGTGCGCCGTCGTCGCACAGCTGCCCGGACTCGTGAACCGGAGACCACCCTCGGAGGGTTGGCAGCCTGGGATCCTCCTGGTTGCCCTCCGCGACGGACGCCCGATCCGCAGGCTGGCCGTTGACTCGGCGAGCGGAATGGCGGCGACAGATGCACTCTTCGACGCCTGGCAGGGCGAGTTGTCCAGTTCCCATCCCACGCCGCTGGCCGACGCGGCGGCGGCAGCTTGCGAGGCGCTGGAGGCACTGTCCGGTCTCTTGCTCCTCGGCAGGCAACGGGAGGTATCCGCGACCCACCAGGCGTTCGTGGACCAGGAGTCGGAGCGACTTCGTGATGCCATGCGGCGGATCTCGGAGTTGCCTCGGGATGACACGACCGCAGAGGTCAGCGGCTTCTTGACCAATCTCGCGGTCCGTGTGCAAGGAGAGGCCGCGGCAGCCGAGGGCCCGCAGGACGCAGTGTCGCCAGTGTTCGTCGTCGAGAACGTCACCAAGACTTCGATTGGGTCCGGCGAGGACTTGACGGAAGTTCAAGCCCTCATTGTTGTCAGCCTTCAATGGGACATCGACCAGATGTGAATTCGACGCTGCCACAATGCTTCAAACCGTGCGTCCGAGGCGACCCACGCGGAGTTGGTCAGGGACCGGAAGATCGGTCGGCGGTCGAGGCGTTTGGGCGCTTTGGCAGAGTGGTCCTCAGTCACTGAGGGTGTAGAAGTGGACCGGGGCGTCGATCTCGCTGGGCGTAAACCAGTCCGAGATCGATTCCTGTTCGTCGAAGGGGTCTTCTTCGTAGAGCCATTCGGGGTCGAGGTCTCCCAGGACCATTTCCCTGAACGCCGCGAACGCGCTTTCGATGTCTTCGTCGTACAGCTGAAAGAGGTCGAGTACCGGGACCGCCTCCCGCACAAGCAGGTGCAGGGCGAGTGCCTCGTCGGTGGTGCAGGGTGGCTGCCACGCCGTCGAGGTCAGTCGTTGGAGCACCGTAGCGGCGGCGGCGACGAATCGACGGATGAACAGTTCGGTGTACTGCGCGGCGAAGGCGGGTGGAAGCTCGTCCAGGATGAAGAAGACGGCGTCGCAATCCTCGACGTTGTCGGCCGCGTCCTCCTCGGCGAGGCTGACTACTGAGGTTTCCGAGTCCGATTGACGGTGTGTCAAATGAGGGCATACCCGTTGTATGGGGAGCTTGGGGATGACCCCGGTGGAGCGGGAGCGC